>CAZJYF010000005.1:1913-26671 GCA_964549665.1 uncultured Saprospiraceae bacterium | reverse complement strand
TTTTTGCGCAACCTATTTTATTTTAGTCCAAAACATCAAAATGAGAATTACCCCGTTTTTCCCCTTCCCTCTTTTTTCTTCTTCCAGCCTTCACTTTTCACAAACTCCCTTCCTATCTTTGCCTCCATTATTTTCTAACCAAATTTAATCAAACCACACATGATAATTGGAGTACCGAAAGAAATCAAATCCGATGAAAACCGGGTAGCGTTGACCCCGGCAGGGGTTCTTGAATTGTCCAAAAATGGTCATAACATCTATGTTCAGAAGGATGCAGGTGTAGGCAGTGGCTTCACAGATGAAGAATACAAAAACGCCGGTGCAAAGATACTACCGACCATAGAAGAAACTTACGCCATTGCAGAAATGGTGATGAAAGTAAAGGAGCCAATCGAGCGGGAATATGCTTTGATAAAGGAAGGGCAACTCCTCTTCACCTACTTCCATTTTGCTTCTTACGAACCGTTGACGAAGGCTATGATTGAAAACAAATCCGTCTGCCTGGCTTATGAAACGGTAGAATTACCGGACCGCAGCCTTCCGCTGTTAGTGCCAATGTCCGAGGTCGCAGGCAGGATGGCGATTCAGGAAGGGGCGAAATATTTGGAAAAGCCAATGAAGGGCAGAGGAGTATTGATTGGGGGCGTTCCGGGTGTTCCTCCTGCCAAAGTGATGATTCTGGGAGGAGGAATCGTCGGTACACAGGCGGCAAAAATGGCCGCTGGTTTAGGGGCGAAGGTGACGATTCTCGACATCAATTTGCAGCGTTTGCGCTACCTTGCCGATGTGATGCCCGCCAACGTAACGACCCTCTATTCGAACGAATTTAACATTCGGGAATTGATTAAAACCCACGACCTGATTATCGGGGCCGTGCTAATTCCCGGAGCCAAAGCCCCCAATCTCATTACCCGCGAAATGCTGCGTGAAATGCGCCCCGGAACGGTACTCGTAGATGTGGCTGTAGATCAAGGAGGTTGTCTCGAAACCTGTCAACCCACCACCCACAACGACCCGGTTTACGTCATCGATGGGGTGGTTCATTATTGCGTGGCGAATATGCCCGGGGCAGTTCCTTATACCTCCACGATTGCACTGACCAACGCTACTTTACCCTACGCTATTCAGTTGGCAAACAAAGGTTTTCAAAAAGCTTGTCGCGAAAACCATCCCTTAAAATTGGGACTAAACGTCGTCAACGGGAAGGTCGTTTACAAGGGCGTGGCAGATGCTTTCGGACTTCCTTTGGAAGATGTCGAACGGGTTTTGGAGATGTGAAGGTGTGGAGGTGTGGAGATGTGGAGGTGTGGAGATGTGGAGGTGTGGAGGTGTGAAGGTGTGAAGGCGTGAAGGCTAGATAATCAAACTCCTGAACCCTGAACCCAATACCCAATACCCAATACCCTGAACCCTCTAATCCGGCAAATGACCAAAAAATACGACATCCTCATCATTGGCGCAGGGCCTGCCGGAACGACTTGCGCTTTAGCTTTGAAAGACAGTGGCTTGAAGGTCGCCCTTCTCGATAAATCCAGTTTTCCGAGAGACAAAATCTGCGGGGATGCTATCCCCGGTCCTGCTTTCAAAGTGATGCGATCTATCTCGCCAGATTTTGAAAAGGAATTATTCGCTTTTGCTAAAAAACAGAGCATCACCATTTCCAAAATAATTGCTCCCAACGGAAAATCCCTTGCCATCAATTGGGTCACCAAAGCCTACAACAGCCCGCGATTCGATTTTGATAGCTTTCTTCTGGATATGGTTTCAAAACATTCTAAATCAAGTATTTATGAAAATACAGAAGTTGAAAAAATTTCAATTGACAAGAAAGGCGTTCAGGTAATTTGCAAGGATGACGGTCCAATTTTTCAATGCCAATTGGTCATCGGGGCGGATGGTGCGAATGGGATCTGCGCGAGGGAATTAACCGGTTTTTCACTCGACCGAAAGCATCATTGCGCTGCTGTACGCGCCTACTATCAAGGGGTAAAAGGAGTGGAAAGGGGGGTGAATGAGTTTTACATTTTGAAGGATTATCTGCCGGGTTATTTTTGGATTTTCCCGCTGCGCAGCGACTTGGTAAATGTAGGTTTTGGGATGCTTTCCAGTGAAATTTCGGTGCGGAAAATTAATTTGAAAAAAAGTTTGGAAACAATCCTTCAAAGCAATCCATTGCTGAAAAAAAAATTCAGAAACGCACGCCTAGTTGGTAAAATTAAAGGATTTGGTTTGCCCTTTGGTTCGCGCTTGGCCCTATTGTCAGGGGAGCGATTTATGTTGACTGGGGATGCCGGTTCCCTGATTGACCCCCTTCAGGGCCACGGCATCGACAAGGGAATGTGGAGTGGAAAAATGGCGGCGGCCCAAGCCATCCGGTGCTTTCAGAAAGAGCATTTCGATGCAGATTTTATGCGGCAATACGAACGCGAGGTTTACCAAAAACACGGCCAAGCCTTTCGAAGAAACTACCGAATAATGAAATTGCTTGCCAGCTTCCCTTCGGTGGTTACCATGTTGATAAATTTGACGCAAGTGCCCTTTTGCAAAAAAGCGTTTTTAAAAATCATCAAATTGGCAAAGTTTTGAGCTACCCCGAAACCGTAAAGGGAGGGTTAATAAATTGTATTTTTTGCAAATTTCAATTGCCCTGTCCTTTTGGTTGGAGGTATCTTAAAAAATGATTTTTGGCTTTAGCCCTTGCATCCTGTTGTGTGGCTAAAACCATTTTGGAGTTTACAATCCCCAACCTTAAGGAAGCAATTGAAAAATTTCTTTTCAGATAAAAAGTTTTTACACCTCCGGCACCCTGTCAAACCAGGGCTGCGCTTTTTCCAATTGGCCGGCTAAGCGAAAAAGGAGGGCCTCCTCCCCTACTCTGCCACTAAACATGACGCCAACAGGCAAGCCATTTTTGGTCCAATGCAGCGGCACAGACATAGAAGGCTGTCCTGTAATATTGGCAAAGGCGGTGTAGGGAATCAAAGAAAATGTTTTTTTGGCCAGGGTTTCCAATTTGGCTTTCAACAACTTGCTTAGCCCCAAATTGAGGAACAATTTTGCCACGCTCATTTCTACTGCAGACGTCTGAAAAGCACCTGTTTCAAAAGGCTCCATACCAAGAGTGGAAGTCAAAACCAAGTCGTATTTTTGATGGAAAGCTCCGATTCGACGGGTCATTTCAGCCCATTTCAATTTTTGATAGGCATACTCCTGTGCCGAGAAAGTTTTTCCCAATTGGCCCATCACCCAAGTGGCGGGTTCTACGTCTTTTCCAAACCGGGCCTTTCTGCCTAAATACTCCTCCAAAACCTGAAGGGTGGCAGCCGTTTCAGCATAAACTACGGTAGTAAAAGTCCGGATTAAATCCTCTGACCGGTAGGGAAGTTCCACCTCCTCGACTTCATGGCCCAAATCAGACAATAGTTTCGCAGCATTCCGCACTGCTTCGATGCAGGCGTCTTCCGTCGAGATGCCGAAAGGGGTGCTGGTGTTGAAAGCGATTCGCAGTCTGCCTGGGTCTCTTTGCACTTCTTCCAAGTACGGACGTTCTGGTGGTTTGATGATATAGGATTCGCCGACTCCCGCCCCATGCATTGCATCTAAATAGGCGGCACTGTCGCGCACCGAACGAGAGACGCAGCCTTCGACAACGGCTCCCTCCCACAAGTCACCGTATTGCGGGCCCAAAGTTATTCGGCCCCGGCTTGGTTTCAATCCAAACAAGCCGCAACAGGATGCCGGAATTCGGATGGAACCAGCCCCGTCACTTGCCGTGGCCATAGGTACGATCCCCGCCGAAACACTTGCCGCCGAACCCCCGCTTGAGCCTCCCGTAGTGCGCTCTAAATTCCAGGGATTGCGGCACGGACCACATAATTGAGGCTCCGTAAATGGTGTCAATCCAAATTCTGGTGAATTTGTCCTGCCCATAAAGACGAAACCGGCTTTGCGCAGCCGTTTGGTCAGTTCACTATCCTCCGGACAAACAAAATCCTTGTATCCCCTGCAACCGCTTCGCAAATGAAGCCCTTTTACAAAAATTCCGAGGTCTTTTATCAGAAAAGGGAGACCGGCAAAAGGAGCCTTTTCGTCAATACTCTCAACCATTTTTCGTCCGTAATCATAGGCCTCTTCTACGATGGCATTGATTTTGGGATTTACGGCTTTCGCCCGCCCGATTGCTATTTCGAACAGTTCGGAAGCTTGGATTTCTTTCTTTTTGACTAATTGGGCGAGACCCAAGGCGTCGTGTTTTCGGTATTCTTCAAATGTCATTTGTTCGTTTTTTTTTTAATAATTAGAAGCACACCGTAGCTCGGAGCTACGGGGCATTTTGCATTAGGGCAAAGGCGTTCCCAATTCTTTGGTCATCTTTCTAAAATATCGTTGAATTTTTGACAAAATGGATGCCCCAAAATTATTGCGGATCAGCCTTCCGTCAATTTCTATCACCTTGGTCAGTTCCCCCATGGTTCCCGTCGAAAACACTTCATCCGCAGTGTAAAACTCAGAGACCGACAGGTTCCTTTCGACAATCGGAAGCCCATTGTCCCGGCAAATTTCAATGACCAAGCCCCGCGTAATGCCCGGTAAACAACTGTCGGCCGTAGGGGTGTAAACTACTCCTTTCCGAACACAGAACAAATTGACGCCATTGGCCTCCGCCACAAAGCCGTCTTTGTCCAAAAGAAGGCCCGCATCTGCGCCGGCGTAATTGGCTTCAATTTTTGCTAAAATATTATTTATCAAGTTGTTGTGATGAATTTTTGAATCCAAGCTCATCGGGGAATTCCGACGGACAGAGGTGGTAATCAGCTTGATGGCTGGCGGATAAACCGGCGGTTTCCACTCCGCCAAAACAATCAGGCTGCAACCGGACTGATTCAATCGGGGATCCATCCCCGAAGTGATTTTCTCACCTCTTGTCAAAGTCAACCGAATATGGACGCCATCCCGCATATCATTCGCATTCAGGGTTTGGAAAATGGCCTCCCGGATTTTTGCATTGGATGGAACCTGTTGGAACGCAAGGGCATGCGCCGAGTGCTGCAATCGTTCCAAATGCAGGTCGAGACAAAAAATGCGGGCATTATAAACCCGAAGCCCTTCCCAAACCGCATCACCCCCCTGCACCACGCTATCGAAAACAGAAACTTTTGCTTCCTCACGGGGATACAGGCTTCCATTTACATAAATAAAAATGTTTTCGTTTTTGGAATTGAATTTTTGAAGCATTGGTAAAAAATTTCCGCAAGGTATTGTAATCTCTTGTTATTGCAAAACTGAAAAGGATGTGAAATGGTAGAAAAATTCGACACAAAAAAAAAGAGCACCAATCGTCTGCCCGATTGTTTTCTCACTGAATTTTAATTTCTTAATTTACCTTCTCATTTGTTTTGCCAGCTATGGCACTAATGGAACCCAATGACCAATGCCCTCAACGACAAATGGCTTTAAAATCAAATTCAATGAAAAAGACAATTCAGTTTATTCTAATAATTTTTTCTTTGACGATTATACCATCTGCGCTTTCTAGTCAAAATGGTGAATTGCCAGACCTGCGGGGTTGGGTGGACGACGCTCATTATTTGTTGGCGAAGGAAAATACAAAGGGCGGAACCAAGCTTTTCAAAGTTGAAGTTAGAACGGGAAAGGAAAGTCCATTTGAGAAAGAAAAAAACATCACCCACCACCTGCCAAAAGGCATTCGGGCCCCGCGACGAAACAGCACCCTCACCAAAGCTGGGGATAAGGTGATAATCAACAGAAAAAACGACCTTTTTTTCTATTCCAAAGAGCTGGGAAAACTCCGCCAATTGACAGCTAACCCTCAGGAAGAAAAAAACCCTCGATTTTCTCCCGACGGGAAGCATGTCGCCTTCACGCGGAACCATAATTTGTACGTTCTGGACATCGAAAGCGGTTTGGAACACCAATTGACTTTCGATGGCTCGGATGTCGTTTACAATGGCTGGGCATCATGGGTGTATTACGAAGAAATTTTGGGTAGGGAATCCCGCTACCGCGCCTTTTACTGGTCGCCTGACAGCAAAAAAATTGCGTTTTTGCGCTTCGACGACAGCCCCGTGCCGGAGTTTCCCATTTTCCACCACATCGATGGGGATGGGGTGCATGGCGAATGGGAAATCACCCGCTACCCAAAATCGGGTGATCCCAACCCAATAGTTACCCTCGGAATTGTCCGTTTAGATAGCAGCGAAATCATTTGGGTGGATACGGATAAAAACCTCGAATATACGGCATGGGCGATGTGGACACCCGATTCGAAGCAATTGCTTTTTCAGCAAATGAACCGGGATCAAAACCTGTTGAGACTTTTCAAAACCGATCCCCTGACGGGCGAGCGGTCCTTGGTTTATGAAGAATCGCAACCCACCTGGGTGGAATTTTTTCCGGAAATTTATTTTTTAAATAATGGCGAAGACTTTCTGTTGCGAAGCAACCGCGAGGGTTGGTACAATCTTTACCTCTACAGTTTAGATGGCCAATTGAAAAGCAAGGTGACGGACGTCAAATGGCGAGTACACAAAATCGTCAGGATAGACGAAAACAAGAAGCGTATTTTCTTCGAAGGAACGGGCGAGAACCCGACAGAAAATCATCTTTTTGTCGTCAACTTTAACGGTAATAATTTCAAACAACTCAGCACGCGCCCAGGCACTCATTCAATCGACCTATCCCCTGAAGGCACTTATTTTATCGATGAGTTCAGCAGCTTTGACAATCCCGGTATCGTCTCCTTGTTCGATTCCTCCGGGAAACTGGTTCGCGAATTGGGTCATTCCACCACCGACCCGAACAAAGAAAAGGGCTTCAAGGTGGAATTTTTCACCGTTCCCACTTCCGAGGGCTTCCATCTGCCCGCATATTGGGTGTTGCCACCCAGCTTCGATGAATCCAAAAAATATCCCGTCATCTTTAGCATTTACGGTGGGCCCGATGCCGGAACGGTCTTCAACCGCTACCGGAATTTTACCTGGAATCCGATTTACGGCAAAGGCATCATCCGCTTCACAGTGGACCATCGCGCCTCAGGAAAATTCGGCAAAAAAGGACTCGACTACATGCACCGCAACCTGGGCAAATGGGAAATGAACGACTATATCGAAGCCGTGAAATGGTTGAAACAGCACCCCTTCATTGACTCGACCCGCATCGGAATCGAAGGAGGCAGTTACGGAGGCTACATGACGGCAATGGCCCTCACTTATGCAGCGGACTATTTCACCCACGGCGTAGCCCATTCCTCCGTAACCGATTGGCGGCTTTACGATGACATCTACACCGAACGATACATGGATACGCCCGAAGACAATCCCGATGGCTACCAGTTTGGCTCGGTGATGACCCACGCTGCCAAATTGAAAGGGAAATTGTTGCTAATCCACGGCACCATCGATGATAATGTCCATCTACAAAATACCGTTCAACTCGTCAGTAAATTGGAGGACCTGGGAAAAGATTTTGAATTGATGTTGTACCCCGGGGGCAGGCACGGTTGGGGCGGCCCCAAAAGCAGGCATTCATTCAATTTGAGTCAAAAATTTTGGGAAAAGAACTTTTTCAAACAATCCGATACGCCCTGATTTTTAAAAAATAAATCCTAAACTTTGGCCAATAATTTGAAAATCAGTACCTTTGCCGCCCAATTTGGACAAGCAATAGCGCTTGTCAAAAATAATATCGCGGAGTGGAGCAGTTGGTAGCTCGTCGGGCTCATAACCCGAAGGTCGTAGGTTCAAGTCCTGCCTCCGCTACAAATGTAAAATACAAGCCCTTAGCTGTTTGTCAGTTAAGGGCTTTGTTTTTTTATCATCAGTTGTTGTATTAGTTGCCTGCTACCGTTGCTTTACAATGGATTTGGAATCTTTAATTGTTTACAAATTAGTTTGCACAAATTTCATTTTATGGTAGGATGCCTTGGAACAGGGACGGGTGATGTAGCCGAATCCTTAGGATTTATGTAAATAGAATGTCTGCTTCCTTCGCGATACAAAGTACAACCATTTTTATGAAGATGTTGTAGAAATTTTTGCCTTTTCATATCAGAAGAAAACTAATGTTTCCCGAATTACATCAGCACTATATTCTTTCTTTTGAGAAATCTCTCGCTGTACATCCAATACCATTTCTAAAGCATCAACCAAATTTTCTTTTACCTCTTCAAGCGTTTCTCCTTGTGTACAGACATTAGGCATTTCCTCCATAAAAGCGATGTAACCTCCTTCTTCGGCAGGTTCAATAACTGCTGTTAATTTTAATTTTGCTCTAATCATAAACAGATTTTTTATTCGATAAAAAATTCATAGAATCCATGAAACACTAAAGTTAACGAATATTTCGCTTTGCTTGTTTCTTTAATTTTTTTCAAACTATCTCCTGGCTTTTTCTTTTTCGATGAGACGGCGGGCGAGTTCGGGCATAGTTTTATTTTATTTTAAAAGGAGGTGAGATGAAAAAATCAACTCTCCTTCAATCAAAATCTGCTCTCCCATCAAGGCATACAAGCTAATCAATCCTGCACCGCGCCAAAAACCTGATTGAGCATTTTCGCCATTCGATAGCCTGCCAGGGCGAGTTGTTTGCGAACCACTTCCTGCCCTTGCTTTTTGTAATATTCCGAAGGTACGGTTTTGGGTTTGAGGCGTTTTTTCCGGTCACCTTCCATGCTGACGACTCCCCGGTAGGCGTAATCGATGGCCAGTTTATGACTTTCCAATGCCCAAAAATCTGGATCCAGATTGTCAACCCCCGGAAGGCTTTCCTCCGGATAGGCAGCCATCAGTTCCGATGCGAGTTTATCCAGGCGGTCCAATTCGGTTTTGCTAAGCGGTTCTTTGGGTTTGCCATAGGGGTTGATGTCGTTGTAAGCGCTCAAATATCCGCAGCCGTCGTCCCAGAGTTTGTGGAGGTTAGACCATTCGCCTGCTAGTCGGTAAAAATTTCCACCCGCATCTCCTCCCGGATGCGAATTCGTGAACATTGAGGTACTGTGCAATGGTTGATGGATGTCTCCCACGAAGTGCATCAAAAACGCCAGTTGGCGGGCTTTTTCGATATCCCGCGCTTTTTTGGACTTCAAGACAGAAGTGGCTTGTCGGATTGACCACAGGACGTCAATTTCCGGACGGGGAGGCAAGGCCACCCCGTGCGGATTATAGGGAATATCTGTATAATGCATACTATTGTAGCAGCGCACCTCCTCAGCTTTTAAATCATCTGGCCAAGCGGCTAATGCAACAAAATGGTTGATATATTTATAATCGCGCCGAAGGATCTTGACGAATTTATCCACTTTCTTTTGGACGTCTTTATCCAACAGTTTGTACGCAATCATGGCAGTGACGAGATGACCGGGGTCCCACCATGCTTTTAGTTGAAGACTAAAGGAAAGAAAAGCAAGTAGTAAAAGGTTCTTTTTCATAATATTCGGAGTAAGTGTATTGATTTTCGGGTGAAGTTACAAAATCGGTCAGGGAAGTCGGAAGCCTCGGAAGGAGAATTCGAGTCAAGGGCTTCCTTCAGTAGGAAAAATAGATTAAATTTGTAGAAACCTAAACTAGGATATTGCCGCCGGACGTGTAATTTGTTCATTTCAAATAAATCCTTGGCAGGTGAATGACATCAAAAAAGAACTGACAAAGCGCTATTACTCCATCAGCGAAGTAGCTGATATGTTCAACGTTTCAAAATCTCTTGTTCGCTTTTGGGAGCAAGAATTCAGCTCCTTGAAACCCCATAAAAGCAGAAATGGAGAACGCCTTTTCACCCCAAAAAATATTGCGCAGTTTGAGTTAATTTATCATTTGGTAAAGGAAAGAGGTTTTACTTTGAAAGGAGCCAAAAAGGAAATCAAAGCAAGAAAGCAACGGCTAAAACAAAAAGAAAAAATTCTCAAAAAGCTGCAACAAGTGAGAAGGGGCTTGGAAGATTTAAAAGTAGAGGTTCGACTAAATGACTAATTACTTTTTTTGTCAAATGACGATTTATAATCCATCACATTGATTTCTTTGTCACAAAAAGAGAAATCTTCTTCCACATTGGATGCGACGACCAACAAGCGGTCTTTTGTAAATTTGCCAATCAAATCCCGGTACCAGTTTATGCCTTCCTTATCCAAATTTGTGGTCGGTTCATCGAGCAACAAAACTGGTGTTTGGGAACAAATGGCCAACACCAACTTCAAGCGTTGCTTCATGCCGGAGGAGAAATGCCGAATTTCCTTGTTTTTGGCTTTTGAAAAACTGAGGAGCTTCATTAAATCTCCTGCCGTTAAGTCCTCATTAAAAGAGCGGAATTTTTGGTGGAAATGCAAGGCTTCGCTCAGGGTAAACTCTTCAATTAATTCAATGTAGGGGGCAGCATAGCTGATGAAATGGTAAACGTCATCGAGGTCGAGTTTCCTCCCGTCTGCCCTAAAATCAATGACCCCTTTTGACGGAGAAAGATGACCTGAAAGAATTTTAAGTAAGGTAGATTTTCCGGAACCATTGGGGCCTAAAATGGCATAAGATGAGCCTGTTTGAAAAGAATAACTCACATTTTTGAATATCCATTCGAAACGGTAGCGTTTGGAGATAGCTTGAAGGGCAATTTGCATGGGCATCACTGTTTCATGATTTCAAGACTCCCCTATCCAACTAGCCAAACTCCGGCCACAGTAAGGGAGACAAGAAAGCCCCCTAAAAGGGACGCTTATTTCTTTGCATTCATCGGGCGAAATCCTTTCATAACCCCCCGGTCTGCAGTACGAAGGAATTCGAGGATGTACTCCCTTTCGGTGGTTGCATGAAAGGTTGTTTCGATGATTTGGACAGCTTGAGTTGTATTATAGCCCTTTACGAAAAGGATTCGATAGATATCCTGAACATGATGAATCCGCTCGGTTGTGAAGCCCCGCCGGCGCATCCCCACAGAATTGACGCCTGCATAGGAAAGGGGTTCCCGAGCTGCCTTGACGTAAGGTGGGATGTCTTTGCGCACCAAGGAACCACCCCCGACAAAAGCATGGTCTCCTATCTTGACAAATTGATGAACGGCAACCAGGCCACCGAGAATAGCGTATTCTCCTACTTCGATGTGCCCGGCAAGCGTTACGCCGTTGGCTAATACGCATTTCCTTCCAATCCGGCAATCGTGCGCGATGTGTACATAAGCCATCAGCAGGGCATGCTCCCCAATTATGGTTCGATGACTGGCTTTGGTACCCCGGTTCAACGTACAATATTCACGGATTGTCACAAAATCGCCCAATTCGACGGTGGAATATTCCCCATTGAATTTCATGTCTTGCGGGATAGCGCCAATGACAGCTCCCGGGAAAATTTTACAATGGCTTCCGATTCTTGCCCCGTCCATGATGGAAACGTTGGGTCCTATCCAGGTACCATTTCCGATGACGACATCTTTGGCGATAGTCGTGAAGGGTTCGATAATGACATTTTCTCCGATTTTGGCTTCGGGGTGGATATATCGCAATCCATGATAGTTCACGGCGTTCGGTCTTTCAGCAGTAATTTCCATTTGTTTCGTTTCGTATTAATTTGGTTAGGGAAGGTTATTAAGTAAAATAATAAATCCCAAAAGAGCCAGGGACGAATTATAAAATTTTGAATATTGGAGGTCAGCGTTTTAGTTCATCCAATTGCTCATTTTGTTTTTTCACAATTTGAGTAATAGAACCAAGACACATCCATGCCCCTTGTACCTCAATGGCAACCCCATTACCTGCGTTTCACAATCTGGGCCGTCAATTCACCTTCAGAAACAATTTTGTTGCCAACATAAGCGGTTCCATACATTTGGATGATTCCTCTTCGAATGGGAGCGGTCAGTTCCATTTTCAAAATCAGGGTATCGCCGGGTACGACTTTGTTTTTGAATTTGGCATTGTCGATTTTCAGAAAGTAGGTATCCCAATTGCCGGGATTGTCGTGCATAGACAGTGCCAAAATGCCCCCGGTTTGGGCCAGGGCCTCCATTTGAAGAACGCCGGGGAATATCGGATTGCCGGGGAAATGCCCCTGAAAAAAATATTCATTAAAAGTGATATTTTTAACACCCACCACATGGGTATCTGACATCTCGATAATCTTGTCAACCAATAAAAAAGGATAACGATGGGGTAACCATTCAGCAATTTTATTCACATCGAACAGCGGCTCTTTGTCAGGGTCATATTTTGGCTTGCCCTTTAATTTGCGCTGCTCGTTGTAGTGCTTTTTCAAAATTTTTGCAAACTCGACGTTGGCTTTATGCCCCGGTTTCGTAGCGACGATTTTGGCTTTTATTGGCTTTCCAATCAAAGCTATATCGCCGACCACATCGAGCAATTTGTGCCTGGCTGGCTCATTTTCATAATTTAACTCGACTGTATTTAAGATACCCTCTTTTTCAATTTTGATGCTTGGCCTGTGAAATTTTTTTGCTAACTCGTCCAATTCTTCCTGATTCATCAGGCGGTCAACAATGACGATGGCATTGTCTAAATCTCCACCTTTAATAAGATCCTGACTGATGAGGTGATCCAATTCATGTAAAAAAACAAAGGTGCGGCACGGAGCGATTTCCTTGGCAAAGTCTTCCATTTTCAACAACGAGGCATATTGTTGACCCAAAATATTCGAATTAAAATCAATCAAGGTAGTAATCTCAAAATGCTCCGCAGGCAAAGCCACCAGTTCCGTTCCCGTAGCAGCATCCTTGTAGGAAATTGGTTCGGTCACTTCAAAAAATTCTCTTTCTGTTTCCTGCTTTTCCAAACCCGCGCTTTCCAGAATTTTTACAAAATCGGCAGCACTCCCATCCATTATAGGGGCTTCGCATGCATCAATTTCAATCAAAACATTGTCAATGGAAAGTCCGTAAAGGGCAGAAAGAACGTGCTCAACCGTAGAAATTTCAATTTCTCCCTTTCGGAGGGTCGTTCCTCGGTTCGTTGAAACGACATGGGAGACATCCGCCCTAATAACGGGTTTATCCTCTAAATCAATCCGCTGGAATTTATACCCATGATTTACCGGTGCAGGTTTAAAAGTCAAATTCACTTCTTTCCCGCTGTGCAGTCCAACGCCGTTAATAGTTACAGCCTTTCTAATAGTATGCTGTTTCATAAAGTTTCTGCAATTAAGTTTGCAAAGATAGATAAACTTTGTCTTTCCGACTTAGTGGTTCCTTCCCCATATTCAGGGTATTTTCCAGGGAAATAAATTCTGAGACAAATTCACAACTACCCCTGCTTCCTCAACTTCTTTTCCAGTTGATTAATTTTTTTATACAATTCAGGCAGTTTTTTAAAGACGGCATAAGCCCGAAGGTAATCTTTGTAGGGCAAAGCAGGTGAACCATACACCGCAGAATCGGACTTTTCAATAGAAGCTGCTACCCCGCTTTGGGCTTGCACTTTAGTGCCATCGGGCACCTTAATATGCCCGACAAAACCTGCCTGGCCTCCTATCTGGCAGTTCTTTCCTATTTTTCCACTGCCGGCAAAACCTGCCTGTGCAGCCACCACCGAATTTTCACCTATCTCTACGTTATGTGCCACCATGACCAAGTTGTCCAATTTCGCCCCACGGCGGATGATGGTTGACCCAATCGTACCTCTGTCGAGGGTGGTATTCGCCCCGATTTCGACCTTGTCTTCAATAATGACTGTGCCGATTTGTGGGATTTTGAGGTAGGTGCCGTCTTGCTGTGGAGCAAAACCAAAACCGTCGCTACCAACAACGACATTGGAATGTAAAATACAATGACTACCAATCTCGCAGTGGTGATAAATTTTTACCCCGGGATAAAGGATCACCTTTTCGCCAATTACGACCCCTTTACCGATAAAAACCTGCGGAAAAATGATTGTCCCTGAGCCTATTTGAGCTCCCTCTTCCACCACGGAAAACTTTCCAATCGAAACATTTTCTGCCATCGTTGCGGAAGGATGGACCCAAGCCTGGGGAGAAATACCTTCATTTTCAGCCACTGAATTGCCAAAATGTCCCAGCAAAAAAGCAATAGAGCCATAGACGTCCTCTACCCGTATCAAGGCTTCGGCGGCAATCGGTTGGGAAGCATGGAAATCCTTGCCTACCAGCAATACAGCCGACTTATTCGTGTAAGCAAAGCTCTCGTATTTCGGATTGGCTAAAAAGGTCAAGGTTCCTTCGCCTCCTTCTTCGATTTTCCCGGGCCGGGTAACCCAAACGCCAGGATTGCCCTCTAAGTCTCCTTTCACCAGGTGGGCTATTTCTTTAGCTGAGATTCGCATGAATGCAAAGGTAGAAAAAAGTACTGCTTTGACAATTTCCGTAAAAAGAAGAACCCGCATAAGGATTCTTTTTCAATACTGAATTTTCCCCAAAAGGGACTTTTTTCTGCTTTTAATGGCAAGTTTCAAATATAAACCTATCAATAGGTCAAGTTGGGAGATGGGACAAATATTCAAAAATTGGACATCCAAACGGGCAGTCTTTCAAAGGGAACGTATGGAGCGGATAGACCAGTGGATATCAATTGTTTCCGACAGGAAAAAGGATGCAGAATAGTATAATTTGCCATCAGACCGATGCCAAAAATTCATTGTTCATCAGGGAAATAACATCCACCGAAATTTCTTTTGGGCACTCGGCTTCACAAGCTGTCACATTAGAGCAAAAGCCAAAGCCTTCCTTGTCCATTTGATGAACCATATTTTGGACTCGCGATTTGCGCTCCACCTTGCCCTGTGGCAAAAGCGCCAAATGAGAAACCTTAGCTGCTGTAAACAACATAGCGGAGGAATTGGGGCAGGCGGCAACGCAAGCACCGCATCCGATGCAGGCAGCGGCATCAAACGCATCGGAGGCCGTCATCTTATCGATGGCGTTATTGTTAGCATCAGGGGCTTGTCCCGTGCTGACGGAAATGTATCCACCTGCAGCGATGATTCGGTCGAAAGCAGATCTATCAACTACCAAGTCTTTGACCACAGGAAAGGCTCGTGCCCGGAAGGGTTCCACGACAATGGTGTCGCCATTATTGAAGTGCCGCATATGCAATTGGCAGGTTGTAGTAGCCTGCATCGGTCCGTGTGGAAAGCCATTGATGACCATGCTGCAAGCCCCGCAAATCCCTTCCCGGCAATCGTGGTCGAAGGCTATGGGCACTTTTTTTTGTTCAATTAATTGCTGGTTTAGGACATCCAGTAATTCCAGAAAGCTCATATGTTCGGAAGCTTCCATTTGGAAAGTATCGAAATGGCCTTTGTCGTTTGCATTTTTTTGACGCCAGATTTTTAATGTTACATTCATCGTATTTCCGTTTTAACCAGACTATAAGACTAAAGACTTTAAGACAAAAGATTTAACTTGGATTTAGAACGGATTTGCTAAATTTTTCCCAGAATTTAGGGAAAAATAAATCTATAACTCGATGATTTTAAATTTACTAAATCTGGTAGATTTCGCAAATTAGTATCTTTTATCTTTCATCTTACCGTCTAAAAAATCTATCTATTTATAGCTCCTCGTTTTCAGTTCAATATTTTCAAATGTCAATTCTTCCTTGTGCAAAACCGGCTCTTTTTGAATATTCGGCCATTCCCATGCAGCCACGTAGGCGAACTCTTCGTCATCGCGCAAAGCTTCGCCCTCCTCCGTTTTATATTCTTCGCGAAAATGGCCACCACAGCTTTCCTTCCGGTGAAGGGCATCTACAATCATCAATTCGCCCAACTCCATAAAATCAGCAACCCTGGCTGCTTTTTCCAATTCAGGATTAAATTCTTCCAGTGTGCCGGGAACGAAAACATCCTTCCAAAACGAATCCCTCAGTTCACGGACTAACTTTCTCGCTTTTTTCAATCCCTCTTCATTTCTGGACATGCCACAATAGTCCCACATTATCTTGCCAAACCGGCGATGGAAATCTTCCACCGATTGGTTGCCCTGAACGTCGAGGAGTTTTTGCAGGCGCTCGCGTGTTGCATTTTCTGCTTTTTCAAATTCCGGCTGATCCGGGTCTATCTTTGGCGTTCGGATTTCTTTTGACAAAAAGTCTCCGATGGTGGAGGGTATAACAAAATAACCGTCTGCCAAGCCTTGCATGAGGGCGGAAGCACCGAGGCGGTTGGCGCCGTGGTCGGAGAAATTGCATTCGCCGAGGGCAAATAAGCCGGGTACGTTGGTTTCCAGGTTGTAATCCACCCACAGTCCTCCCATAATGTAGTGAGCGGCAGGATAAATTTGCATCGGCGTTTTGTAGGGGTCTTCGCCGGTGATTTTTTCGTACATCTCAAAGAGATTGCCGTACTTCTCTTCGATAACCTTTTCACCAAATTGAATGATGGTAGCTTTATCGGGATCTGAAATTCCATTGATATGGGCTTCCGATTTGCCGTAGTATTCGATGGCGGCAGCAAAATCCAAAAATACCGCCAAGCCACTCTCATTTACGCCAAAGCCATCGTCACAAACTTTTTTTGCTGCCCTCGAAGCCACATCCCTCGGCACCAGGTTGCCGAAAGCCGGATAGCGTCGCTCCAGATAATAATCGCGATCTTCTTCTGGAACATCCTTGGGTTTTTTGACTCCCTTGCGGATGGCTGCCACATCTTCTTTGTTTTTAGGGACCCAAACCCGTCCGTCATTCCGCAAGGATTCGGACATTAAGGTCAACTTCGATTGATAACTGCCCGATACGGGGATACAGGTAGGGTGAATTTGAGTGTAGCAGGG
Source organism: uncultured Saprospiraceae bacterium (assembly GCA_964549665.1). Lineage (GTDB taxonomy): Bacteria > Bacteroidota > Bacteroidia > Chitinophagales > Saprospiraceae > CAZJYF01. The sequence continues at coordinate 9,941 of CAZJYF010000005.1, read as the reverse complement.
ATTTGCCATAAAAGCCCCCTTTTGCACCGTCCTCCATGCTGCTGCCACATTGCAAGCCATCGCGTTGGTCGAAAGGTAGAAAACGTTGGCATATCCACCGGTAGCCATTACGACGCAATGGGCGGCATGGCGTTCCAATTCCCCGGTTAGCAGGTTGCGCACGATAATCCCCCTTGCTTTGCCATCTATCACCACCAATTCGAGCATTTCATGGCGGTTGTACATCGTCACACTGCCCAATGCGATTTGCCGGGTCAGGGCCTGATAAGCCCCCAGCAATAATTGCTGCCCGGTTTGCCCCCTTGCGTAAAAAGTCCGGGAAACCAAGACTCCCCCAAACGAACGGTTGGACAACATTCCACCATATTCGCGGGCGAAGGGAACTCCTTGCGACACACATTGGTCAATAATATTTCCACTCACCTCAGCCAGTCGATATACGTTCGCTTCCCTCGATCGATAATCGCCACCTTTGATTGTGTCGTAGAACAAGCGATAAACACTATCGCCGTCGTTCGTGTAATTCTTTGCAGCATTGATGCCTCCCTGGGCAGCAATACTATGTGCGCGGCGAGGGCTGTCGTGAAAGCTAAAACATTTAACGTTGTAGCCCAACTCTCCCAGTGTTGCCGCAGCGGAAGCACCTGCCAATCCGGTTCCGACCACGATGACTTCCATTCTTTTTTTGTTGTTCGGCCCGACCAGAGGCATTGTTCCACTGTAACTTTCCCACTTTTCAGACATGGGACCGGGAGGTATTTTACTATCTAATTGCATAGGTTTATCATTAAGTCATTAAAGTCATTGTTGTCATTGGGTCCATTAGGTCATTTCTTACGTCAATCATTTTCAATTCAATTCAAATGCGAGCTGTTAAAGACCGAATTTGAAATAAAACCAGATAGGGATAAGCGCAAATCCGGCTGGTACCAAAAAGGAATATATCTTCCCCAAAAATTTAACGAGGGGTCCTATTTTCTTGTGGTTCAGACCGAGGGTTTGGAAGGCTGATTGAAAACCATGGTTAAGGTGGTAACCTACTATCACCATGGAAATGACATAAAACAAGACAAACCAAAAGTTGGTGAAAGCTGCTTTGACCGGTTCAAATAAATTCTCTACAGCGACGCCATCGTAGATTTCCTCCGGCAAGTGACCAAATTTTACTTGAAACCAAAATTGATAAAGATGTATCAAAAGAAAGATGAAAATAATCGAGCCCAACCAGCCCATATTTTTTGAGGCGAAGGCGCTCTTTTGAGCGGCTCTTGTTTTCTTCACTTCATAAGCCATACCCCTTGCTGCACGGTTTTTGCGCCAAAGCAACCACCCTTGTATGGCATGGAGCAAAAAGGCGGCGTAAAGTAAAATGGCAACCGTTTCAATAACCGGGTTGGAGGTCATGAAATTTCCGTACAGGTTGAATTGGCGACCATTGTCTTCGATGAGTAACTGAAGATTGCCGAAAAGGTGAACGAGGAGAAATACAATAAGAAATAAGCCCGTCAGGCTCATAATAATCTTCCTTCCTATAGAGGATGTGAGAAATTTGCCAAACCAACTCATAGGCGTTTACGATTTAATTTATCTCGAAATGATGAATTAAGATATGACTTTTTAGGATGTTATTTCAATATCTGAAATTTCAAAAATGCTTTATTTAAAAGCGCCAAACCCCAACAGAATCCCGACGGGCAAATGTATTCATAAAATGGGTAAATACCAACCATGTGTTGTTGCTTTTTTTCTAACTTGCGCGTTTTACATTTCAATAAATTCTGTGGTACAAAAAAACCCAAAGCTCACTTTCAAAAAATTCCTTGAATCCTTCCCGGAAGTGGCGCTTCCCATCGTCCTTTCGGATGAGGCGCATCACGATTTCAGTAAATCGAATGACCCCTTGCACCCGGTTATGATTGAGCAGCACCTTGGCAGGATTGAAGATGGGTTTACGGATGATTTGACGGAATATGTAGCCTGCTTTAAAATTCCGAAGACCTTTGATTTCCACGCCATCGTTTATTGGAAAGCAGGCTTGATGAGTTACCAATACGTCTTAGCCACTTTTGAAAAAAACGGAGAATTTATTGACAAAAGAGTTATCGCCGGAACCTATTCTGACGGCAAAACGGTGACCAAGTCAGTGGCTACAATAGATGAAGATTTGACCATTCACATCGTTACCGGTCAATTGGAAGGCCCTGCCGCCATTTACGATGCTTCTTCGAGCACCTCCATTGAATTAGAATTACTAACCGATGGAAAGATTGCCCATTCTGTTTAGAACTTGAAAAAAAAATTGTAACTTTGCCCCAACATTTCTTGAACTTAATTTGATAATGTTCGTTTGAAAGTAGAATTATTGCTCCATCATTTATCCGCTTCCGACTTGCCTATCCTCAAAATTTATTTATTCACCAAAATTTTATTTAATTTTTTAAAATAATTGCAAAAGAAGGAATAGCGCCTTTTTGTCGGCCTGACTTCAAGTCGCACTCACCTTAAAATAATCAGCCAATTCTCAAAATAGCTGCATTTTTAAAATTTCGCTATTTTTGCCTATTAATAACTAACTATTTATGACGAAAAAGAATTCGAAGACGAAAGGAAGGAAGTTGACCACCGGTCAGCTTCACAGAGAGGTATTGAAACTTTTCAAAAGACACCCCAAAAAAAGAATGAACCCACGACAAGTTGGCAAAGCTTTAATGGTGGCAAATAACAGAGACTCCATTCACTATGCTTTGGAAAAATTGGCAGAGGAAAACCAATTGATTGCATTGGAAGATTACAAATATCAACTCAAAAAACGTGCAGGTTCAAGCCGCAACGGACAATCGTATGAAGGCACCGTTGACATGATCCGATCGGGGGCTGCCTACATCCTTTGCGAGGGCTTGGAAGAAGACGTTTATGTCGCAGCAAAAAACCTCAACACCGCCCTCCACGGCGATAAAGTCCGCATAGCCACCTGGAAAGCCCGCGGAAGAGGGCGAAGAGAAGGCGCGATTATAGAAGTAATCGAACGAGCTTCCGAACATTTCATGGGCACCCTTTGGCTGCATCGGAAACACGCTATGGTCGTGCCGGATAAAATAAACATGCCTGTTGACATATTTGTGGAATTGAAAGATTTGAACGATGCCAAAGACGGCGACAAGGTGATTGTAAAGGTAGTTAAATGGCATGAGCGAACGCCTAAAGGAATCATCACCTCTGTGCTTGGCCCCGCTGGCAGCAGCGACATCGAGATGAAGTCCATCCTCATCAACAACGGCTTCGATTTGGAATTCCCGGAAGAGGTTTTGGAAGAAGCAAAACGCTTACCGAAAGAAATCCGTCCACAAGATGTAAATCACCGAAGGGATTTTCGGGCTGTGCCGACTTTCACAATTGACCCGGCTGATGCCAAAGATTTTGACGATGCCTTGTCGCTCCGTTTTCTCGAAAACGGGCATTGCGAAGTGGGCATCCACATCGCCGATGTGACCCACTACGTACAAGGGGGAAGTGCGTTGGACAAAGAGGCTCTCCTGCGATCCACTTCGGTTTATTTGGTGGACCGCGTGTTACCGATGTTACCGGAGAAAATTTCAAATGAGTTATGTTCGCTACGCCCGGGAGAGGATAAATGCACTTTCTCAGCCGTTTTTGTTTTTGATAAAAATGAAAAAATCGTCAATCGCTGGTTTGGCAAAACGCTGATACATTCGGACCGGCGTTTCACCTATGATGAGGCGCAGGAGGGGCTCGAAAAGGGGGAAGGCGATTTTGTGGAGGAATTGAAAATCGTAAACAAATTGGCAAAAAATCTCCGCACAGTCCGCTTCAAAAAAGGTTCCATCGATTTCGATACCGAAGAAGTGCGCTTCAAATTGGACGAAGACGGAGTTCCCATCGAGGTTTATGTAAAAGAGCGAAAAGAGGCCCATATGTTGGTGGAGGAATTCATGCTGCTTGCCAACCGGGAAGTTGCCTCTTTCATGCATAAAAAAAGCAAAGGTTTGGAAATTCCCTTCGTCTATCGCGTTCACGACGAGCCAAACCCCGAAAAGGTGGCTGAATTTGCGCGCTTTGCGAAGGAAATGGGTCTTCCGTTGAACATCAACACCCCACAGGAAATCGCCCGTTCTTTCAACAGCCTCGCACAGGCAGCTAAAGAGGACGAAACGCTCCACCTTCTCGCACCCATCGCGATCAGGACCATGGCAAAAGCAGAATATACCACCGAAAACATCGGGCACTATGGCTTGGGCTTCGATTACTACACCCATTTCACCTCCCCCATTCGCCGCTATTCGGACGTATTGGTTCACCGCATCTTGTTCAAAAACCTCGACGAGGAAATCTTTCGCACCAAGAAAGACCGTCTTGAAGAACAGTGCAGACACATTTCCCTGATGGAACGAAAAGCGATGGACGCCGAGCGCGAATCCATCAAATACAAACAGGTGGAATTCATGCAAAAACACCTCGGTGAAGTGTTCACGGGTTACATTTCCGGCATCATTGACCGGGGGATATTCGTGGAGTTAAAGGGAAGCAAATGCGAAGGTATGGTCAGTTTTGGAACGATGGAAGAACCTTTTGACCTTGAGGAAGGTCGCCTCCGCGCCAAAGGAATGCGAAGTGGAAAGATGCTTAAAATGGGCGATGAAGTGCAAATCAGAATCGTTGCCACTGAATTGGCCAAAAGGCAGATTGACATGGAATTTGCGTAAAAAAACCACCCTTCCAAATAGAAGAGTGGTTCTTCAAAATCATTGAAGGAAAACTTTTTTTATAAATCATCCAGGAAAGTGACAATTTCCTGCAGAGGTGCTTCTTTGGGTACAATTTCCACATCCAAATTAGCGCCCGTCGTGGTCGGAAGTTGGCCAAGGTGAAAAATATCTCCTCCTTGGCGGGAAATAATTAAGAGGGTTACCTCGGCATCGAGGGGCAAATCCATTTTGATAATCGAATTTAGACTGGAATCGAAGGGCAAGGGCAGCACGGCATTCAGGTCTTTGAAAACTACAAAGGCTACGGTATTGAGAGGTTTGTACTTTTTTGGCAGTTGGACGCGGGCTTGTCCTTTCTCCAAATTCGGGTCATCCAAAAAGGAGGCGGCATTTATCCAACCAAGTCGTTTTGAAGAGAATTCATATCCCGTTTGGAGTCCGGAAGTACCCATCCATTCGACTACCTTTACAGAACCCACACTATCGACCGTACTAGATGCCTCAATCCAATCGAAATCAGAAACCAGAACCGGTTCTAAATAAAAGACCTCCTTCCCTTCGGTCGGATTGGCGACGGGAACTCTAATTTGAAGCGCCCCTGTCGATTTCAAATGCAGCTCTTTTCCATTGGAATTCATTTTAACAAAAAGTTCGCCTGCTGAATTCAGCACCCTGTTGGAGGAAACCGGAAAGCGCCGGTATTTAATCATATCGCCGCGGGAATAAATTTCTATCAATTCAATGGATATGCTACCGTTGGGTCTTTGACCATCGGCATCCACCAAGTCATTGGGGTTAAAGGTAACCCTGGCACCTTGCCGGGTGGTGATAAACTTGATTTGCTCGTTGGATTGGGAAACGACAAAATTCTGGGAGGTGGGACTCAGAATGTCAAAAAAGAGCTCAATGCTGAAGTCATTGTTTGGGGTAAACCGATCGAAGTCTTTCTTGCAACCAACAAAAAGGAGTAAAAGAAGAAAAATGCTGGGAAGTAGAAGTCCGTACTTTTTCATTTTTTCGGTCGGATTTTAGGTGGCAACCATTACTTTGCAGACACCTCCAATCTCTTTTTCGCTGCCTGAATTGGCGAATCAACGACTTAAAACTTGAACCGCAAACCGGTCAGAAGACCAGCTGAAAGGTACTTTTGTTCAAGCAAATAATCCGTTCTCGTGAGGGGATTAAGATAGTATCGCAGTTGGGGTTCAATCACCCAATGAACCTTTTCGGAGAACTTGTAATTCAAACCAAAACTGCTAAAAAGGCTAATTCCCGCCCTGCTTTTAAAAACAGGAAGCGCATCAGCGGCACCTGAGGAGAAAGTTGCCGGTTCGTTTTCGGGGGAAAGGAGGTCTCCCTTTTTGCGAAACAATAAGTTGAAGTAAAATCCGCCATTTACGGAAAATGTCCATCTTCGGGTACTCAGCTCGAAGCCTGCCAGCACGGGAATGTCGAGCAAATGAAAGCGGTTGAAGGTCCGCTTTTGGCGCAAGCCGGTTTCCAGCAAAGTATCTGCACCAATTACATTTCCTCGCATATCGAAGGTATTAATAATAGAACTCCTTTCGGCATTTTCGTTTTTAAAATCAAATCGCTCATTGATTTGAGCATACATCAAACCGGTGCGAAAGGCAAATCCTCTTTTTCCGACGAAGGAAAGTCTCAGTCCTCCGCTAAACGCGTATCGAGTAGATTCGGTTTTTGCACGGGCCTTTTGGTAAGCAGCGTTGTCGGAACTTCGCGCCTCCAATGACCGAATCGAAATATCCGGGGAAGCTAATACATCGAGATAGACGGTGAACCTCCTTTTTTTTACCAATTTGGGAAGTTCGGGGGCGGGAAGATTAAAAACCGGGCCATCGCTGGAAAGTGGCGAAATTAAAAGGGGCAAAAGAGTTAAGTTGGTCAGGGCTTTCCGTTTCTGAGATTGAAACAATCCCGATGCCGGGCTAAGCGAGTGCATGGCCCTTCCGTCATTTCCCGGAATATCCACGCCGGTTGAAGAGCTGCTAATCGAAGGATGTAGCGGCGTTCTATTTGGCAGATATTCGGTTGAATGCGTTTTCAAAGATGAATTCTGCGCGAAATTCACATCTCGTATATCATTGGTTTCAAGGGAATTAACCTTTATGATTTCGATTTCTGAACTTTTCTTATATACCTCTCCCCTTTCTTGTTTTTTGAAAAAATCCGAATTTGAAGAAGCTATATTTTCCGGTGGTTTTTGCCCTTTTTCAGTCAACCCCGACTTGGTAGAAAGTTGAATTCCGGAAATCCCCGAATCCTCTCGGACGCTCCAAAAGGTAATTCCACCAATCAAAATGAGGGCGAGAAGCACGAGCATTCCGCGCTGCTTAATCCAGTTGAGCAGGGTATATCGACGGGTTCGTTTTTGGTCAATTTGCTCCCAAATGTGCATGGGCGGTTTGGAAGCGTAATTGCCCAACTTCTCCCTAAAAAACCGATCGGTTGGATTTTTAGGACTCATGCGCTGATTTTTTGCAAATTCATGACTCGACTTTGCAGCATTTTTCTTGCTTTTACCAATTGGGAACGGGAGGTGCTTTCTCCAATGCCCAACAATTCGCTAATTTCTCTATGGCTGTAGCCTTCGATGACGTATAGATTGAAAACCACCCGATAGCCTTCCGGCAATTCGGCAATTAAATTCAATAATTCTTCTTCGTGTAAATGGGAAAACACGGACGGTTCCTCGGGCAAATGATCAAATCCATCCAATCCGCTTTGCTCTCTTTGGAAACGGCATCTTTGGTAATTTTTCAAAGCGATGTTGACAACAATTCGGCGAACCCAGCCCTCAAAAGAGCCCTGAAATTTAAAACTGCCCATCTTGTCAAATACCCGAATAAAGGCATCCTGCAAAATATCTTCCGCTTCTAGCCGATGGTGGGCATAGCGACGACAGACCGTTAGCATTTTTCCTGCATAACGACGAAAAACTTCTTTTTGGCAATCGCGGTCTTCCCGCAAACACCCTTTTATGAGTTCTTTTTCCGTCAAGGACCAGGTTTTAAAAAATATCTGCACATAATAAAGATGCACCGACCAGCAAATTTGCTGCCCCAAGCCCGAAGTTAGTACATTTTTGCCAATCCTTCTAAACTGAAGGGTTGAAGAACAAAAAGTTGCCGGATTTTGGGGATGGAGAAGGCAGAATTTGTCGCCGGTTGGGATTGGAAATAGTTGACTTTATTGCTTCTCAAAACTCCGATACTTTCAAAATGCTTTTTCGATATTTAAATGTCAACTCCACAGATGGATTTACTAAAAGGGTAGTTTCCGG
>CAZJYF010000005.1:0-1813 GCA_964549665.1 uncultured Saprospiraceae bacterium | reverse complement strand
GTAACCATGTTGAACAATGCAAACAGCAAAGCTAAAGCTAAAGCCCACCAGAAGTTATCAATTTTCAACCCCTTCAAAAAGTAATCCGCAACCATGAGGATGACGGCATCAATGACAAAACTAAAAAGTCCCAAAGTCAACCAATTGATGGGGGTGGTCAGAAAATCCAAAATTTGCCCGAGTGTAGCATTGAGTAAACCAATGACCACGGCTGCAATCAGGGCGTGGACGAAATCAGTGATTCTAACCCCGCGAAAAAACTTAGCGCCGACAAATAGTGCCAGGGCCGTGACGACAATTTTGATGATGATATGAACCATGATTAAATCGTTGAACGTGGTTTAAATATAAAAACTATTGTCCTCCTTTTAATTGTTCCAACTCCTTGCTTTTGGTTTCCAATTGGCGCTGCAATTCTTCTACTTTTTCGTACAATTCATCTACCCGCCGGCTTTTGTAGTCCAATTCTTCTTTCAGTCTTTTATTTTCATCTTCCAGCGAATTGTCGAAAGTAGATGGATTCTCGGGAAGGGTTTTCTCGGGGGGACGTTTGTTTTCCTCACTTCGCACGACCTCCTTTTTTTCTCCGATACCGAGAAGATTTTTCAAATTTTGTATGCCATCTTGTCCATTGTAATAGGAAGCCCCCAAATATGCCAGTGGGGCGAGGATGACCATGACCAGCAAAAACCTAGTAAAACCAGTAACCCGAAGTCTTCTTAATGCCATTTTAATTGGTAATTTATGATTTGAAAAATTAAGAAAAGGGGAAATAATAATTTGTAAGTATCGCCTACTTCTCCATTCCTTACAACCGTGTTCGCAAAAATACCATTCCACTCCTACAATACCTTCTATCTTCTACTTAAACTGTAAATTTTCAGATGAAAGGAATAATTGAGGTTTGCATTAGATTTGGTATCGGTCAATTAATACTTTTACACTTTTTTTTGACGAAATCTCATACAGCCCTTATCCTATTTTATTCACGACCAGATGATTGTCGAATCTGATTTTCAAAATTAAAATCCTGAAAATATGAATTACACCACCTTGGGCAACACTTCTTTAAAAGTAAGCAAAATCTGCCTAGGAACTATGACTTTTGGGCAGCAAAATACCGAAGCCGAAGCCCACGAGCAACTCTTTTATTCCGTCGAACAGGGCATCAATTTTATCGATACGGCCGAATTATACCCTGTTCCTGCTTGTAAAGAAACACAAGGAAGCACCGAACGCATCATCGGTTCCTGGTTAAATAAACGGAAACAAAGAGACAAGTTAGTTATCGCTTCAAAAGTAGCCTCCCCCTGGCCGGGTTTAACCCACATTCGCAACCCCCTTCGCTTCGATAAAGCCCAAATTACAGAGGCATTGAACAACAGCCTACAACGCCTTCAAACCGATTATGTGGATTTGTACCAATTGCATTGGCCAGAACGCAAAACTAATTTTTTCGGGCAACTCGGCTATGTCCACTCTACTAGAGACTCCTGGAAAGATAATTTCCTGGAAATCCTGGAAATTTTCCAGAGTTTAATCCGGGAAGGCAAAATCCGCTTTTTTGGCATTTCAAACGAGACGCCCTGGGGACTGATGCACTTTTTGCAACTTGCTCAAATCCACCAACTGCCGAGCTGTGTGAGCATCCAAAACCCTTACAACCTGCTAAACCGAACATTTGAGGTGGGCTTGGCAGAAATGGCAATTCGCGAAAATTCCGGGCTACTCGCTTATTCGCCGATGGCGTTTGGATTGCTAAGTGGCAAGTATCACAAGTGGCCAAGACCCAAAAACTCCCGAATCAGCCTCT
>CAZJYF010000004.1:0-28431 GCA_964549665.1 uncultured Saprospiraceae bacterium | reverse complement strand
GTTTAAAAGAATGGGCGCATCATTTGCCAAATCAAATGTCGGGAGGGCAGCAACAGCGGGTAGCTATTGCCCGGGCATTGGTGGCAAATCCAAAAGTTATTTTAGCCGATGAACCCACAGGTGCTTTGGATTCGACCACTTCATATGAAGTGATGCGCATTTTTGAAGAAGTGAATAAACGGGGAATTACCGTTGTTGTTGTAACCCATGAAAACGATATTGCCCAAATGACGAATCGCATAATCCACCTCAAAGACGGAGTTATTGAGGCTAACGAGATGGTTGCGGAAAGTAGTTTGAGACAAATCCAAGTCTAATAATCCAAAACCTCATTCTCCGAACAATATTCTTACAATTTACAAATGAACAACCAGAATATTTGAGATTTTACATTTTGATTTTCTACCACAAATCAAATCACCCGGCATGATCGATTTTGACAAATGGAAGGAAATATTCGACTCCATCCGAAAACACAAGCTCCGGACTTTTCTGACAGCATTGGCAGTTTGGTGGGGCATTTTCATGCTCGTCATTTTGTTGGGGGCGGGCAATGGATTACAAAATAGCACGGAAAGAAATTTCCGCGATGATGCCATCAACAGCTTGTGGTTATACCCTAGTCGCACTTCCCAACCCTATAAAGGCTTGCCTGCCGGGCGTTGGATTCACTTCACCAATAAAGATTACGACCTTATAAAAAATAGGGTCAAGGGGATAGAATACATCACCGGACGCTACTATTTATCTGGAGAATATATGTCGGAATACAAGGGAAAAGCACTGTCATTTGATGTTCGCGGGGTGCATCCCGATCATAAATATCTGGAAAATACAATTATAACAAGTGGCCGTTTTATCAATGAAAAGGACATCGACAAACTCAGGAAAGTTTGTGTCATCGGGAAGTTAGTCAAGGAAGGCTTTTTTCAAAAAGAGGAGGACCCTCTCGGGAAATACCTGACGATTAAAGGAACAAAATTTCAAATTGTAGGCGTATTTCGGGATGAAGGACACGAGAATGAAATGCGAAAGATATACCTCCCAATTACCACCACCCAACGTACCTTTGGCAAAGACGACCGCATCAATCAATTGATGGTGACGGTGGGAGATGCCTCGAAAGCGGAATCCGTTGAAATTGAAAATTCCATCAGAAGGGAACTTGCTGCACTCCACAATTTCGCAGCAAAAGATAAACGAGCCATTTACATAAACAATAGTATTAAGGAATACCAGGATATTCAAATGCTTTTTACCGGCATCCGGGTTTTTATTTGGTTTGTGGGAATCGGCAGCATCATCGCGGGTGTTGTGGGCGTCAGCAACATCATGTTGATAATCGTAAAAGACCGAACCAAGGAAATCGGAATCCGAAAGGCGATGGGCGCGACGCCTTGGTCCATCATCAGCATGATTATGCAGGAAGCCATTTTTCTGACGGGCTTATCGGGTTATCTGGGCTTGCTTTCCGGTTTTTCAATCATCTACCTTTTGAAAACCGTGATGGAAAACAATAATATCGAGATGAAATATTTCTACAACCCGGACGTGAATTTCGGGAGCGTTTTATCGGCGCTGATATTCCTTGTCATTTGCGGAACGCTGGCAGGATTAATTCCTGCAATTCAGGCGGTTAGAGTCAATCCGGTCATCGCAATGCGGACCTGATTTGAAAACCGTAGCTCCGAGCTTCCGCTCGGAGAAGCGCTGTTTGGTTACTCAATACGGGACTTCTCCGAGCGGAAGCTCGGAGCTACGGTGGCTTTTGACTACGGGTGGTGCTTCGGGAAGCAACAGTTTTAAACTCACTTTTTTACCAAACCACGAATTCAATTCAATATGTTTGATTTCGATAGATGGCAGGAAATTTTTAGCACCATCAAAAAAAACAAGCTGCGAACATTTCTCACAGCCTTGGGGGTTTGGTGGGGCATCTTCATGTTAATTGTTTTGATGGGCGCAGGCACTGGCCTCGAAAATGGCGTGTGGGGGCTGTTCGGCAGCCAAGCTAAAAACGCCCTGTACGTTTGGCCACGGCGCACCACCTTGCCTTATGAAGGTTTGCCCCCCGGACGAAGGGTGCGGTTCACTTCGATGGACATCCAAGCCCTCCAAGATCATTTTCCGGAAGAAATCGAATACATGGCGCCCCGCCTGTGGGTTCCTTCCGGCGAAATAACTTACCTCGGACACAAAGGTTCTTTTGATGTCCGGGGCGAAGGACCCGATTTACTCCACATCGATCCGATTGAAATTTCCGGCGGACGATTTCTTAACGAATTGGACATTGAAAAAAAACGAAAAGTGGTGGTTTTGGGCAAAAGAGTCCGCGAGCAATTATTTGAGGACGAAGACCCCATTGGAAAATACATCAAAATAAGCGGGGCGCAATACCTGATAATCGGGCTTTTCCAATCGAACCGAAGGGGCAGCGAGGGGGAAGATGATGAAAAAACTATTTTCATGCCGCTAACCACCGCCCAACGCGCTACGAACCGCCCGCACGACATTGGTTGGTTTGTTTGCACGATCAATAAAAAATACAACGTAGCAGAAAAAGAAAAAGAAATCATCGCCCTCCTGAAAAAGCGGCACCGGATTGATCCCGACGACCCCCAAGGCATCGGCAGCGACAATGTGGAGGAAGATGTTAAAAAAATTGACGGACTGTTCATGGGAATCAAATCGATCGTTTGGTTCGTGGGAATCGGGAGCCTGATTGCCGGCATTATCGGAGTGGGCAACATCATGCTCATCATCGTAAAAGACCGCACCAAAGAAATCGGCATTCGCAAAGCGGTGGGCGCTACCCCAACTTCCATCGTGAGCATGATTTTATTGGAATCGGTTTTTATCACTACGCTGTCGGGCTACCTTGGACTGCTGACAAGTATCGGAATCGTCTATTTGATGAATCAGGCAACCGGCCCGGACGTGCCGTATTTTGCAAATCCACAGGTACACCTCGGAGTTGGCATAGCATCGGTCGTGATTTTGGCCCTTGCAGGCGCACTGACAGGCCTGATTCCTGCGCTTCAGGCATCGAGGATTAATCCCGTAGAAGCTCTTAAAGATGAGTGACTTATAAAATTTTTTAAATTAAATCTAAATCATGGTGATTTTCAAAATCACCATGATTTAAGTTCAAAATAAATTACAATCGAGTAATGAACAAAGGATGTCTTATCGCATTAATAGCAGTCATTGGAATTTTTTCCATTGCATTGGGTGTGTATTTTTACAATCAAAGTAATAAGGACCCCGTCATTTACGAGGTCAACAAACCTGTGGTGACAGATATTGTTAAAAAAACCGTCGCCACCGGTTCGGTAAAGCCGCGCCTCGAGGTAAACGTAAAACCGCAGGTATCGGGCGTGATTGATGAATTGTTTGTCGAACCGGGAATCTTAGTAAAAAAAGGAGAAAAACTGGCGAAAATTAAATTGGTGCCAAGCCAGGTGAATATTAACAATGCGCAGAACGGCGTTGAATTAGCACGAATTCGATACAGCGAAGCTAAGCGGGAGTTAGACAGACAACAGAATATTTTTCAAAAGAAACTCGACATCGAGCGTGCCAAAGCAAATTTTGCAAATGCAAAAAAGGAAGAAACCAGAAATCGCCGTCTTTTTGAAGGTGGTGTGGTGTCGGAACAAAGTTATAACCGCTTCAAATTGGATATGGACCTGGCAAAGGCAGAATACGAAAATGCCGAAATTCTCGCAAACAGCACCATCAAACAGTACGAAGCTGCCGTAGATATCCGCGAGCAGGAATTAAATGCTGCCATTAATAATCTCCAGCTCTTGCGGGAAGGCGCTTCCAAAAATTCCAAACAGGTCAACAACATCGTTGTTTCGACGGTGGACGGAATGGTTTTGGACATTCCGGTGGAAGAAGGTTCCTCGGTCATTGAGCGAAACAATTTCAACGAAGGCACCACCATCGCCGTCATAGCCGACATGAATTCGCTAATTTTTAAGGGCAAAGTAGATGAATCGGATGTGGGCAAACTCAAAGAAGGAATGCCTCTTGAATTGACCATCGGCGCTATTGAAGACAAGAAATTCGGCGCCACCCTCGAATACATAGCCCCCAAAGGAGTGGAAGAAGAAGGAACCGTGAAATTTGAGATACGCGCTGCCATTACCGAAACGCAGGATATTTTTCTGCGGGCAGGATATAGCGCGAGCGCCGATATTATCCTTGACACTCGCAAAGGAGTCGTTGCCATAAAAGAACGGGATGTCCTTTTCGAAGATGATTCCACTTTCGTGGAAATCCAAACAGGAGACCAGGAATTCGAAAAACGGCAGGTGAAACTAGGCTTGTCGGATGGTATTCAGATTGAAGTGGTGAATGGATTGGACACCCTGGCGGAGGTGAAAGTGCAGAAGAATTTGTGAGTCGCCTTTAATCAAAGTCTTTACCCAAAACATTATTAGGGACTTCTATAATTTGATATTAACAACTGTACCATTTCAAAATCAAGTACAAATATCAGGTCCAAATGTCATTGACTCTTGGATTATGATATCGCGCTTGAAGATAAGTTGTCCAAATAAGGTAGCCCGAGTTCTAGCATAATTTTTCCTTTCCCGGCAAGTACGAATTGAATTAATCCCCTTCTTTAAGACAGCTTGCAGGATTCCTTTAGAATAAATGGTTTCACTTGACTATTTTTGCCACTGACAGGGGTCTAAGTTTTTGGGTATCTCCATTTCTTAAAAAATATGTTTCTACACTTTAGAGGCATCCCGGTCGTTATGGATAAAAATTTGTCAGCTAATGCATTCACTTGTACTTTTAAAAAAACAAATACTTCTCTTTCTTTTCGGACTACTTTTTCCCACTTTAATATTTGCACAAAAATTTAGCAACGAATTCCTCTCCATTGGTGTCAGTGCCAGGGCGCAGGCGATGGGAAATGCTGTAGTGGCCAGCGTCAATGACGTGACGGCGGGTTATTGGAACCCGGCAGGGCTGGCAACTTTCTCTGCCGACAAAGGTCTTCAATTGGGAGCCATGCACTCGGAACAATTCGGTGGGGTAGCGAAATTCGATTACCTGGCTGCCACCATTCCATTGACCGATCGCACAAAGAGAATGGGGTTTTCGATTATCCGGTTTGGCATCGATAACATCCCCAATACGCTGAGCCTGTTCGAAGCAGACGGAACGATCAATTTTGACAATATCGTCGAATTTTCAGCAGCAGATTATGCCTTTTTGATTAGCTACGCCCAACCTTTGAAATTGAAATCCGACAACAAACTTTATGTGGGCGGAAACGTAAAAGTAATTCGGCGAATCATCGGTTCCTTTGCAGATTCATGGGGTTTTGGCCTCGATTTGGGGGCACAATACCACATGAAAAAGCTGAAAATAGGATTGATGGCTAGAGATATCACTTCAACCTTCAACGCTTGGCATATCTCCTTCACAGATAAAGAAAAAGATGTGCTGCTGGCCACCGGTAATGAATTGCCCGACATAAATTCCGTAGAGATTACCCGACCCCAGTTCCTCGTTGGAATAGCGTATCCTTTCAAATTTAACAAAGTAACAATTCTTCCCGAATTCGATTTTGTCGCCACCACAGACGGCAAACGAAACACCCTCATCACGGGCGACCCCGTCAGCATTGACCCCGCTTTTGGCATTGAGGTCAATTACAACAGCTTCGTCTTTCTTCGCGCGGGTGTAAATCAGTTTCAGGATGAAACCAATTTTCAAAATAAAAAGACCCTCACAGCCCGCCCAAGCATTGGAATCGGCTTGCAAATTTCCAGCCTCAGAATGGATTATGCCTTCACCGACGTGGGCGATTCACAAAGTCGCTTTTCGCACATCGTCTCCCTTTTGCTGGACTTGAAGCCAAAGAAAAAATAAGGTTCAAAAGACCATTAATCCAAATTGGGCTGCGGCGTAAGCCGTAAATAAGGCTTCACTACTTTATATCCTTTCGGGAATTTCAGATCCGCTTCGTCATTGGGAATGGCAGGAGAGATGACGACATCTTCTCCCTGTTGCCAATCGACGGGCGTAGCTACACTGTGGTAGGCCGTCAGTTGCAGGGAATCGATTACCCGCAGGATTTCAAAAAAGTTTCTTCCGGTGGAAGGCGGGTAGGTTAACGTCAATTTGATTTTCTTGTCCGGTGCGATGACGAAGACGGTTCGCACGGTAAACTTTTCGGATTCGTTCGGGTGAATCATGTCGTACATTCCAGCCACCTTACGGTCGGGGTCGGCAATGATAGGGAAATTGACCCTCACGTTTTGGGTTTCCTCGATGTCTTTAATCCAACTGTGGTGGGAAGCCAAGGGGTCAACGCTGAGCGCGATCGCTTTGACGTTGCGCTTGTCAAATTCCTTTTTTAACGCTGCTGTCCTTCCCAATTCGGTGGTACACACGGGGGTAAAATCGGCGGGGTGAGAAAAGAATAACCCCCAACTATCGCCCAGCCATGAGTGAAAGTTGATTTCACCTTCTGTGGTTTGAATGGTGAAATCGGGAGCAATGTCTCCTAGTCTTAAAGCCATATCGCAAGAATTTTAATGGTTAAAAATTAGATTATGTATAAAGATAAAACAAAATTGGTTGGAATTAGAAACTTTCCGTACCGGGCAGGGCGGCTTTCTTAAATTGCCGGACTCCCTGAAGATAGGTTTCTTTGACTTTTATTTCTTTGGAATAAGGCATTGATTGGAGATTTAAAAAAGAACGAATCAAATTCGCAATCGCCTCATTTTCTATTAAAAAACCATCGTGTCCGTAGAGACTGTCAATAATATCCAACCGTGCTCCGGGAATGTTGTTCGCAAGAAAAACCTGTTCTTCCACTGGAAATAAAACATCCGACTGAATGCCAATGACCAGGGTCTTTGCCCGTATCCTTTGCAAAGCAAACTCGACGCCACCACGTCCTCGCCCAACATTGTGGCTATCCATGGCTTTGCTCAAAGTCAGGTAGGAAAGAACGTCGAAACGCTTCCACAACTTGAATCCCTGATGCCTTTGATAGGAACTCGCCCGGAATTCATCCTTTTTCTCGTCCGAATTTTCAGCCTGCGTCTCTTCGAACGTCAGGTAATTACGATAAGAAAGCATCGCAATGGCACGCGCCGTTTCCAGACCCTTTCGTCCAGCTTCGGGGGAACCGTCCAACAAAGTAGGGTCCGCTTCGATTGCCATTCGTTGTGCTTCATTGAACGCGATGCCCCAGGGAGAGTGCCGCGCGTTGGTCGCCAGCAAACAAATGTTTTCAAAAAGTTTGGGGTCCGTCACTGCCCATTCCAATACTTGCTGCCCACCCATCGAACCACCAATGGCTAATTTTATTTTCTCAATGCCCAAGTGCTGTTGCAACATTTGATGGGAATGCACCATATCCCGTACGGTGATGAGGGGGAAATCCCGACCAAAGGCTTTGCCCGTTTCCGGGTTAATGTGGGTTGCCCCTGTCGTGCCATAACAGGAGCCAAGCATATTGGCGCAAACGATGAAGTCCCTTGCCGGGTCAAATAATTTTCCCTCCCCTACCAAGCCTTCCCACCATTCTGAAGCATCCGCATTGGCAGTCAAAGCGTGACAGACCCAAACGACATTATCTTTGGCAGCATTCAACTCGCCAAAGGTGCAATAGGCAATTTCTAATTTAGGAAGAACAGCGCCGGATTCCAGCGCAAAGGCTTGTTTGTAGATAAACTTTTCCAAGGTTTTTGATTTTATTATTCCAAAAAATTTGGCAGGTAGTGGCACCTTTCTTCCGGTTGACGGAAGAGGTTGCCAGGGTTTCGCAGAGCCTGTTCTCTCCACCCTTCTTTATAAAACCAATCCTTTCGAGAGAGAAAGAATGGATTTTGTATGTCAAATTCGCTCCGGAACTTTTAGAAGCGAAGCCCCAAATGTAGCACGAATTCAATTGATTCGGAAATGGAAATAAATATTTTAACAGAAAGCTAACAGGAAGTGAGTAAAAGTTTTATTGAAAGGCTGTGAAAAAAATGGTTAGCCACCTTTCTACATTTATGTGTCGAAGGAAGTGAGTTGGAATAATTCCGGGTGGCCATCCAGCTAATGGTGTACAATTATTTCGCGCTATCTGATTTTTTGCTCCATTTGAGCTTGCCAACCCTTGTCCCTCTTGCTGTTAAAGAAACCCGAATTTCGATGCCATTTTTTTGGTGACCACTTCATTTTCCGCCAACTGAAAAACCAACTCCCGGTCTTTCTCTTCCAACTTTCAACTTTTTCCCTATTTTTGGCATCTCAAATGACGCACATGATAAAAGCGAAGAATATTCACAAATCGTTTGGCAGCCTACATGTTTTGAAAGGTGTAGATTTGGAAATTGAAAAAGGCGAAATCGTTACCATTGTTGGGAAATCAGGGGCTGGGAAAAGTACGCTCCTACACATTTTAGGCACCCTTGACAAAGCCGAGTTGGGAGAAATAAGTATCAATGATACGAACATTATGCAACTGAGTTCAAAGCAACTAGCCACTTTTCGCAACTCGAATATCGGATTCGTTTTCCAGTTTCACCACCTCTTGCCGGAGTTTACAGCCTTGGAAAATGTGTGCATCCCAGCCTTCATCCAAAAGCAAGGGGAAAACGGCGTTAAAAAAAGAGCTAAGGAACTGTTGGATTACCTCGGATTGGCAGACCGCCTCCAGCACAAACCTTCCCAGCTTTCCGGTGGGGAACAGCAGCGTGTGGCGGTAGCCCGTTCGCTGATGAATAGTCCTTCAGTTGTATTTGCTGATGAACCTTCTGGCAATCTCGATTCGGCATCCTCTCAGGATCTGCATCATCTTTTGTTTCAACTCCGCGATGATTTTCAACAAACCTTTATCATTGTCACCCACAATAAAGAGTTGGCAGAAATGAGCGACCGGATATTAGAAATGAAAGATGGGGTTTTGATTTAATTGATACGCACCGGCAACTGCCAATTCTTTAATTCTTACAAAATCTTGATTTACCAATTTTAAGCATTAATGCCTCCAAATCAATCCAAAATAACGAAGGCCGTCGAGGAACGCAGTAAGAAAAAAATCCGGCGGGGATTTCTTGATTTAGCGGTAGGTTTGAAAGATTTTTTCCGAGTCCTGATCAATCTCCAGGAAGGCGTCGACAAGCGGGGAACCATTAAAAACATTCGGGAGAACAAGCAAATGAGAGGGGCAAATGCCTGGTTACTCATGTGTTCCATCATGGTGGCTTCTTTGGGTTTAGATTTGAATTCTCCTGCAGTCATCATTGGAGCCATGCTTATTTCGCCACTCATGTCGCCCATTTTAGGCATTGGCATGGCAGTCGGCATCAACAACCGCGGGATGCTTTCCGATTCGCTGAGGCATTTCGGCATTTCGATAGGTATTGCGCTTGTCACCAGTTTCATCTTTTTCAAACTGACCCCTTTCGGAAATGAAACGCCTGAGATTTCGGCCCGAACCGCCCCTACCCTCCTCGACGCTTTGGTCGCCTTTTTCGGTGGCGTTGCGGGCATCGTCTCCGGGTCAAGAAAGGACAAATCGAATGCTTTGCCTGGGGTCGCGATTGCCACCGCCTTGATGCCTCCTTTATGCGTCACGGGTTTCGGAATTGCCAATGGAGATTGGGAAATTGCGCTTCGGTCGTTTTACCTCTTTTTCCTCAACGCAACCTTTGTCGCATTGGCAACCTACCTCATTGTCGTGTTTTTAAAATTCCCTCAAAAGGAATTTATTGATGAAAAAGAAAAAACCCGCACCCAGTTATTTATCGGCATTTTTAGCCTCCTAATAATCATTCCCAGCATTTTTATTTTGTCCGGCGTCTTGGAAAAAGTGCGCCAAAAAAGAAAAATTGAGGATTTCGTAAAAGAAAATTTTAACGACGCCATCTTCCGAACTTCTTCCATTGGGGACAAGGACTCTCTCGAAGTAAAACTGTTTTTATTCGAAGAACTCAGCCAGGATTCCATCCAACTTTACCAGGATAAATTCAGGGAGTTAGTGAGTCAGTGCAATCTGAAAATCATTCAAAACAAATTTAAAACCGATGAATTTGGAAGAGAAGATTTTAAAAACCTGGAAAGCTCCATTCGCGAAGAGATGCTCGATATGATGGAAGCCGAAAAATCTATCCAAAGTGAGAAAGACCGTCACATCGAGGTCTTGTCCAATCGCCTGGACAGCCTGCAAAGCGACACCGTTCTTTTTAAAGCAATGACGAAAGAAATAAATGCCTTATTCACGGACTTGGAAGAAGTTGGCTTTGCCAAAATTCAAAAATCAAATTTTGATACCACCCTCTTGAAAATGCCCGTTTTTACGATAAAATGGAGCAATAAAAAGTCCACTTCCAGCAAAAGAAGGGACCAAAAACGGCTTTTTGATTTTATTAAAATTAGAGCGCAATTGGACACTCTTCAACTAATTCCTTACAACTAAAACTAGTCGATTAATATTTGTTATCCACCCATATCCATAACGGAGTTTGAACCAAAATCAAACGGTCAAGGTTGGAAGGTCGGATAAAAATTAATTCAAAATAATGGAGCTCGAATCACTTAAAAAAGAAGTTGTTTTTCGTGCCAGCCGTAGTTCGGGGGCAGGGGGGCAACACGTAAATAAAGTTTCAACAAAAGTGACTTTGGTCTTTGACGTAATAAACTCCAGGCTATTGCAGGAAGATCAAAAAAAACTGATTTTGAAGAATCTGCCTAGCCGGATTTCAAAGGAGGGAATTCTGCAAATCAGTTCCCAGATGAGCCGTTCACAAAGTCAAAATAAAGAAACCTGCCTTTCCCGGTTTTATAAACTGCTGGAAAAAGCCCTCCGACCCCCAAAAAAAAGGAAGAAGGTCAAACCTCGTGCTGCCAACCCGCAAAAAAGACTGAAAACTAAGCGATTGTTGTCCGAAAAAAAAGACAGCCGCAAAAAGGTCATTGATCAACCCAAATAAACTATTTTTTTTCATTCTTCATTGTATTCCTATCTAAAATCATTTGAATTCATCCTACTTTTGCAGCCGCAATTTTAAACAACCATCTTTTTTCAATTAAATTTTTCACTATGAATAACCGCCACTTTATTTTTCTTTTCCTTTCTTTCCTTTTCATTACTTCCTGCGGAAATCGGGACGCAAATTCAAAAAATGTAGAATCCCAAAAGGAGGTGGAAAACCAGCTTTGGGAAGAAATACTAAGCGTCCATGATGAGGTGATGCCCAAAATGGCTACCCTCAATAAGTTGCAACGTGAACTGAAAGAAATTTCGGAGATAAACGATGTGAGCAGGGATACTACCCAGCTCCAAAATGTTTCGAAAGCAATTCAAATATTAGAGCAGGCAGATGAAGCCATGATGGACTGGATGCAGGGGTTTCAACAATTGGAAGCCTTGCGGGCCAATCAAAAACACGAGCAAATTTTGAACTATTTGGAGAACGAAAAGACCGCAATTGACTCCGTCAAAGAAAAGATGAATGGCGCTATAGAAAAGGGGCGAAAACTGTTGGATGATTTTGGAAGCTAGGGTGTTACTTCATGTTAATCGCTAACTTGCGAGCAAAATAATTTCTTTATGGCTCCTTTGTCAAAAATCTAAATTAATATGAAATACCTTATTTTGGCAAGCACTATCCTTTTGTTTTACTCGAATTGTACCCCGTTTTCCAGCCCAAACAAAGGGAAAAGGACTCTTCCTATTCTTGGCGAAAAGGAAGTGATTGATGGAGATACTATTTACCATAGCATCCCTAATTTTTCATTCATTGACCAGGATAGCCAATTGGTGACCAACGAAAGCTTTGACGGGAAAGCCTATGTCGTAGATTTCTTTTTTATCTCCTGCCCATCCATTTGCCCGAAAGTCACCCGCCAAATGCTTCGCATTTATGAGCGGTTTGAAAAGGATGGAAATTTAGAGCTGCTGGCTCACACCATAGATACGAAACACGATACGCCCGCAAGGTTGAAACAATATGCAGGTAATCTCGGCGTCGATTCAAAAATCTGGCATTTTGTTACCGGCGACAAGGACGAAATTTATGAAATTGCAGACGATTATTTCAGTGTGGCTATGGAAAACCCCAATTCACCCGGCGGTTTTGACCACAGTGGCCGCTTGATTTTGGTTGATAAATCTCGGCATGTGCGTTCATTTTGCAATGGTACTGACCCCAAATCGGTGGACAGATTTATGCGCGATATTGCTTTGCTTCTTAAGGAATATTAGGCGTAATGAAAGGGTCGATTTATTGCTTCGTTGCCTAGGAGCTTTGTCCGAATCCTTAAATAATTGATTTGGGAAATTAACGAACCGGCGCAATCATCTTATCGACAAATTAATTCAATAACCCCTCGAATGCGTATTTTTTTCAGTTTCCTTTTTTTATCGTTCCTTTTTTTCTATTCTTGCGATACAAATCCTTACCCACAGGGTCAAATTTTATACGAAACTTTTTGTTCAAATTGCCACATGGAAGATGGGACAGGATTGACAGGTGTTATCCCTCCGCTAAAAAATGTTGATTACCTCACCACTCACAAGCGGGAACTACCTTGCATTATTCGGTATGGTCTAAAAGGGAAAATTCAGGTAAATGGACGCCAATACAATCAGGAAATGACCGGGATGCCTCATCTTACAGATTTTGAAATTGCCAATATCCTGAATTATATCAACTTTTCATGGAGTGCGACTTTTGAGTACACCAAAGTCGGTGATGTTCGATCTGCCTTAAAGGATTGTGATAAATTAAGAGGAAAGTAGCCATTGGACATTAAAGTGTCCTTTCGGGTCAATAAATATTTTATGGACTGATGGAAAAAAAGCGAATAATTTCCAATCGCATTTTATCTCAACTGAAAGAAATGCTACTTTGCTTACAGGTTTGGTGTGGTAATATTATTTGCGGCTTTAAAAAGTAATTACATTTGGGGGTGCTCTATTTTCCTTTTGAATCTAACGCGATAAAATTCTTTGAATAGAAAACGAAAATAGAATACCCCATTGAAAATATGGAAACCCTAATTGTAACTACTTCAAGTAGTTACCCCAAATTTTTAATTGTATGAAAAGAATTTTTACTCTCTCCTTCCTGCTGCTTTCTCTCTCTTTATGGGCACAACCCGCCAACGATGATTGTTCCGGAATAATTGAATTCGGGGTAGCTCCTTATTGCATGGAGAACGTTTTTTTCAACAATGTGGATGCCACGGAAAGTGATATCGGCTTCGACAATCTTCCGGCTTGTTTTGTTGGAAACGCCCCGCAACGGGATGTTTGGTTTTCCTTCATCGCGACAGATACGATTTTGGATTATACCGTGACCCTGACCGGCGCCGACGACCCCGCCACGGGGATTTCTGCAATTGGCAATCCGCAAATCGCCGTATACCGGGGCGATTGTGAATTTAATGGTTTGCAATTGTTGGAATGTGGTTCAGCTTCCGCCGGGGAATCCAGCCTCGAATTAGATTTATTCGGTCTTACTCCCGGAATCACTTATTTTATCCGAATCAACGATTGGTCGCCTGCAGCCCCTAATTCGGGTGCCTTCAACCTTTGCGTCAAGGAAATAAACCCCATTGTATTAATTGACCAGGGAAGTTCTACCCTCTGTTCCGGCGAAATATTTGATACCGGCGGACCCGACGGAGATTATGGAAACAATGAAAACAACATTTTCTCCATTTGCCCGACCGACTTGCACAACTGTATCAATTTCACGCTGGAATTTTACAATTTCGAAGCTGGCTTCGACCAGATGTTCTTTTACGACGGCCCGGACACCAACGCACCCCTAATTGCCGAATTGAGCGGTGCGGGATTTGACCCCCAACCTGCGGGCGGGGGTGGGGTGTGCTTTTCCGTTTCCGCTTCCAGCGGTTGTTTGACCATTCAATTCACCTCTGACGTTTCCAATACATTTGAAGGCTTCCACGGCTTTTGGGAATGCACCCAGGCCGATTGTAACCCTATCGAATTGGTCAATGTGGCCAGCCCGGTAAGCAACCAGGACATCCTTGATAATGTAACAAGTAATCAAACTGCCATCACCATTACCGACATCAATTGCCCGGAAGGCGCCATGGGCACTTTTAGCGCCACCGATAATTCCGACCTCGGACTAAGCAAGGGCATTGTGCTGACCAGCGGGCTGGTTCTCGACGACTTATTTGGGCTTGGAATTAACAACCCGGGAGGGGCTTTCGCTTCGACAGGGCATAACGCTCCCGGAGATGAGGAACTCGATTATTTATCGACCATTCAGGGAAATAATCAGACATCCAATGACGCCTGTGTTTTAGAAATGGACGTTTTTGCTGCCACCAATGAGTTGAGTTTTGAATACGTTTTCGGCTCGGAAGAATATCCAGAATGGGTGGGTAGCAATTTCAACGATATTTTTGCTTTCCTAATTTCCGGCCCGGGCATTACCGGCGACCCGAACATCAATAATCAATTGAATATTGCCACTTTGCCGGATGGCACTTTTGTGCAAATTAACAATGTTAATAATTTAGGCAACTGGGAGTATTACCGAAATAACCAAATCGGTCAAAGCTTGGTCTATGACGGACTGACTTCCGATTTTTTGGGTGTCAAGAAAAGCCTCACGGCAAGGACCAACGTGATCCCCTGCAACACCTACCACCTCAAATTAGCTATCGCCGACCGGGGTGATTTCGCCTTCGACTCGGGGGTTTTTATTTCGGAAATTTCAGGTGGTGCGCCCAACCTTTTTGTCAACTTTTTTTCCGGCATCAATAATTTAGTGGAAAACTGTATCGCCATACCCGATGAGGTGGTCATTTCTTTGAGCAGCCCCCAAACGGACACCACGACCTTCGACGTCATCATCGGTGGTACCGCAACCCTTGGGGTGGACTACACTCTGAACATCCCCTCACCACTCGTCTTTTTGCCCGGCGAAACCGAACTGACCTTCCCCATCATGGCATTGGGAGACCTGATTCCAGAAGGTTCCGAAAGCATTGAAATTATGTTGGTCAAGGATTTTGGCTGCGGTAGCGTCAACCTTGCCAGCGTGAATATTGAAATTTTGGATGGATTAAACATCCAGATACTAGGAGGGCAAGATACCCTTTTTGTTTGCCAGGGTGCGTCGGCACCCTTACAGGTTAGCGGTGCCGGGAACTATTTTTGGTCACCTCCCAATCTTTTTGACAACCCCAATATTCCCAACCCCCAGGTCACCCCAACGACGAGTGCCTGGATATCGGTGGTGGGTAGTTTAGGCCCTTGTTCGGATGCTGACTCTATTTGGATGGAGGTCGTTTCGCCCGAACTGTCCATCACAACTTCAGGTCCTACGAATATTTGCGCCGGCGACAGTATCAGCCTGACCGCGTTGAACAATACCGGAAACGCCAACCTCATTTGGAGCCCGGCTGCGGGTTTGAACGACCCCCAAGCCTCCCCCGTGGTCGCATCACCTCAATTAAGCACCACTTATACCGCCAGCATCGAATTGAATGGTTGCGCCACCTCCGATAGCATTACCATAAATGTTGACCCCTACAGTTTCCCTCAGCTTACGACCACCGACACCACCATATGCCAAAATTTTAGCTTCCCTTTGGCCGAAGAAACCATGGATTCAACCACGGTTTATCAATGGACTCCGGCCGATTATTTAGAACCGGGTCCGAATGTATCAGGACCGTTGGCCAGGCCGGAAGAAAGCATCACTTATACGCTGGTCGCCACGAGTCAAAACAATTATTGTTCGGATACAGCAAACGTCAATATCACGGTGCTGCCCTCCGACGTAAATATTTTAGGGGAAGACACCCTTGAATTATGCCTGGGTGAAAGCGTGGAACTGACGGCGCTCACCAGCACCGGGGGAGCCGGCTTGACCTGGTCGCCCGGAGAAACCCTCAGCAACACCACCGACTCCGTAGTCATCGCCACCCCGAGTATCAGCACGAACTATCTTGCCACTTTGGTGGTAGGTGAATGCACCGTAATCGATTCCGTTTTTGTGGTGGTGGATTCCCTCCCCGATTTGGCAATCACTGCTATTCCCGCAAAGGATTCCTATTGCCAAGGGGAACAGGTTACGCTGGTTTCACCTACTTTCGAACCGGCGCATTTTCCCTACATTTCCCATTTCTGGCCCCCCCAAGTTGGGGAACAAACACCTGACAGCTTTTTGAACATGGTCATCATTGCTTTGGAAACGACTGTTTATCAGCGAATTACGGTCAACCGCGCCTGCATGAGTACCGATTCCATTAATATCAACGTGACGCAGGTGGCCTCTTTGGAGGTCACCCCGCAAGACACCCTCGTTTGTCCGGGAATGCCGGTTCCTTTATTGGTGACAAGCGAAGACCCCATTTCGTCTTTCACCTGGATGGGAGGAGGATTGAGTTGCCTCGACTGTCCCGACCCGGTCGCCACTCCGTTTAGCACCACCACATACAACGTAAACGGCGAATTCAACGGGTGCCCGGTAAGTGGTTCGACGACCGTTAAAGTAGAAAATCCCCCTCCCATACGCTTTCCAGACGACAACAACCTGTGCATCGGAGAAGCGGTCCTATTGAACGAGTTGTCAGGCGTTGGAACCTATCAATGGACTTCTTCTGATGGCAGTCTGAGCACGACGGAAGCTCAGCCGACGGTTGAACCCTCTCAGTCAACCATTTACACCGTCTTGGCGACCAGCCCCGTTTTGGGTTGTACCAATGAGCAATCCATCGCCATTAATGTTTTTGAACCACCCGTTTTCCAACTGACGGAGGTGAATCAAATTTGTCCGTTCGAGCCGGTTTTATTGAACCTTATTGAAGATACGGGAGCCACCTACCAGTGGGCTTCCACACCGCCGACCCTCAACTCCACTACGCCACAGCCAACGGTCGCACCGGGGGTTACGACTTCTTATTTTCTCACGGTTGCCAATCCGGGCTGTTCCGAAAGTGCTTCCGTTACCATTGAAGTTATCCCCCGGCCGGGGCTCGAATTGACCAACACGACCCTTATTTGCCCTGGCGAGATGGTCGAATTGAATTCAGTCGATGACCCAAATGCCAGCTACCAATGGACTTCTTCCGACGGCAGTTTGAACACCACCAACCCTCAACCCACCGTTTCACCGAGTCAGACCACAACCTACTCCCTCAACGCTGATAACGGCTTTTGCCAAACGGATACTTCTATAACCATTGAAGTAGTCAATGACTTCTCTCTCAGCCTCACCAATGATTTGACGATTTGCCAGGGCGAAACCGCAACCTTAACCGGAACTCTAGATGGCATAGACGCCGCCGCTGTCTCTTTTAATTGGAATCCAACTATCGGCGCTTCTCAATCCGTTGAAGTGTCCCCCAACACGACGACGACTTATGTTTTGGCTGTCAACGATGAGCCTTTGAGTTGCTTTGGCAAAGAAGCCAGCGTCACCGTCACCGTGATTCCCAGCATTTCAATTGACAGCATCTTTTTCAGCGATACCCGCAACGATTCCATCATCGGAGAGGCCATCGAAGGCCAACTTATTGACATCCTCGCATTCACCAGCCCGGCGCAATTGCCAGGGGCCACCTACGAATGGTTTTTGAACGGCGCACTCATCGGAACGACCGATACCCCCACGCTGTCCGGTTTTTCCGTGCCTGCCATCGAAACCGAATTGGAAACCTTTGATATTCAAATCAAAATCACCAGCCCGGAAGGATGTACTACCGCAGAAACCATTGTCCTCATCGTCAACGATAATCCGGTCGATATTCCCAACGCGTTTACGCCCAACGGCGACCAGTCAAATGACGTTTTCCGGTTGGTAAGTAAAGCCCCCGTCTTTCCCCTTGAATTTAAAATTTACAACCGTTGGGGAAAATTGATTTACGACAACGAGGACGGACTTGGAACTTGGGACGGCACCCACAAAGGAAAACCCTCCCCTATTGACGTTTATGTTTATTACATTACCTACAAATTCTCGGAGGAGTCGAAAGAAATAATCGGACCGCTTTCAGGGGAAGTGACTTTGTTGCGGTAAATAATTGTAGCAAAACAATGACCTTGTTTTCAATGACCAAAAATGGCTGGCATTCAAATGATGGCCAGCCATTTTTGCAGAATCCTTTCAGCCCAATCTTTTATTGATTTGTATATTCGCGGCAATTTTTAAAGGAAAGAAATTTCAACCTTCATGAAACACTTTTTTTCTTGGATGTTTGTCCTTCTTTTTTGTTTTCCCTTAAACGCACAGCACCTTTTGCTCGAAGTATTTTCGGGCGATAATTTTACCGCCTATTCCTTGCCTGAATTGAGTAAAAAACAAAATTTTTGGACATACGGAGTAAGAATTGCAGGAGGTTTTCGGCACCTGCAATTTGGAGTGGAATACGAAGACCAGCTTTCCGATCCTTCTTTCCGGGTGGACAGCTTGCAGCGCACCGAAGCCATTCAAAGCAATTATGTAGGTGCATTGGTTCGCCTAAAAATATCCTCTCTGCCTGCCTACCGCTTCGGGTTGGTGGTCAAAGCAGGAGCGGGGATTTACGATACACGAAGGGTATCAAAGCCGTTCTCCAATCCTGCCGGTGAACAAAGTGTTGACTATGGCAATCTACTTGGTTTTAATGCCGGTATCGGGTTTTCTTCTCCCTTGTTTAAGAACCTGCAATGGGGATTCCAGTATCAATTCAATTACGCGCACCGGCCTACCCTGCAAGCCGGTCAGGAGACTTTGCCTAAATACAACGCCATCCACCATTCCATTCAGGCAAGCTTAAGCTTAAATTTTGTCTTCGGCAAAGCTTTGGAGCATGCCAACCAAATCATAAGACGTTGATAATCATCAGTTACTTGAATAAATATATCAGGTAACCACTAAAAAAAAGACCCTGCGACTAAACAGGGTCATCAATAATCAGAAGCTAAATAAAGACTAATTATTAGCGTCTGGAAATTTGGATATACTTGTCGGTTCTTCTGCAGAAACCATCTCTCTAAGCCGTGTGTTTTCAAACAAAACAGAACCATTAGGCATAGTGTTGTCTCCCTTGTCAGAACCACCAATTTCCATGGTACCTCCTACAGAATTACCCTGATACTCACCGTGTTTCAGAAGAATTTGTCCAATTTCAATTTCTCCCACTGAAGCCGCGAGGTGCAAAGCAGCGTTTTCGAAATAGTCCAAATCATCTGCCTTGGCACCTGCATTCAGGACTATCTTTCTTGTTGTTTGACTATTGAATAATGTTTTAATTAATTGATTATTAAATAGATATAAATAAAAAAAGAAAATTGTAGGAGAATTCGATTATCAAAGCAGGTTTGAATTTTTTTTCTAAAGTAAATTATCGAAATTTGATGTCGATCGGATTATAACTGGAAGTTAAAGCCCATGATAATGTGGTAGGGAATTAGGTTAAATGGTGGAATACTTAATTGAAAAGGAGCTCGAATTATTGTGTGGAAACAAGAAAAAGTTTTTCGATTCATTGAAAACCAGTGGGATTTGCAAATGGCATTTTATGATTGAAATTGATTTTTCAAAATACAGGGACCACATAAAGATAAAACAACAAGGTGGGAAGCGCTATCTCTTCGACCCGATACGGCAAAAATTTCTTGTCATGACCCCAGAAGAGTTAGTCAGGCAACTCGTAATTTTGCATCTTATCGAAGAGAAAAATTTTAATCGCAACCGGATAGCCATTGAAAAAACGCTGATGGTCAACGACCTGGTAAAGCGCTGCGATATTTTGGTTTACGACCGGGAAATGAAGCCATTTTTGTTGGTGGAATGCAAAGCATCAACCGTAGCCATTTCCCAGAAAACCTTCCGCCAAATCGCTTGGTACAACCTTCCTCTAAAAGTAGATTACCTGCTGGTAACTAATGGATTAGAAACATTCTGTTGTGAGATGGACTACACGAAAAAAAGTTTCCGCTTTCTGGCGGAGATTCCTGAATTCAAGGGGAAATAACGCCAATTTCCAACTTCGGCAGTTCCTCACTTCAAAAATTCTAAGATCTTTGATAATCCCTTTCAGAAGTAAAAGGAGACCTAGCCATAAAAAACTTCAACAGCGCTCAAATGTTTCAAAGAATAGTCTTGAAATCTATAGTCCAAAAGCAATAAGTTTTGCAATTTTGCATCGACCAAATTATAGTCTTTTTTCCTCACTCCTCACCCTAACTTTGCTTTATGGGAAAACAAAAAATCCTCGTCGTTGGCGCCAATGGGCAAATCGGTTCCGTGTTAACAGAGGCGTTGAAAAAAGAATTCGGGAACGAGCAAGTCATCTCCTCCGACATACGCCAACCTAAAAGCTGCGAAGGTGTTTTTGAGCAATTAAACATCCTCGACGCTCCCCGTCTGAATGCCATCATTGACCAATACGGCATCACTCAGATTTATCATTTAGCGGCTATTCTTTCG
The DNA here is from genome assembly GCA_964549665.1 of uncultured Saprospiraceae bacterium. Taxonomy (GTDB): domain Bacteria; phylum Bacteroidota; class Bacteroidia; order Chitinophagales; family Saprospiraceae; genus CAZJYF01. Next base: position 7,999 of record CAZJYF010000004.1, on the reverse strand, counting down.
GCAAAAGGGGAAGCTAATCCATTGAAAACGTGGGATATAAACATAACTGGTCTGTTCGTCGTGCTGGAAGCAGCCCGCCGGAAAAAGCTCAAAAAAGTTTTTTTCCCCAGTTCAATAGCTGTGTTCGGAAAAAACACCCCCCGAAAACACACCCCCCAGCAAACCATACTCAACCCCTCAACGGTGTATGGCATGACAAAGGTGGCAGGTGAACAATGGTGCCATTATTATTTTCAGCGATACGGGGTGGATGTTCGCTCGCTTCGCTATCCGGGGGTGATAGGTTATCAGTCTCTTGCCGGGGGTGGTACGACAGATTACGCCGTGGATATTTTTCACAAGGCAGTACAAGGACTGACCTTTCATTGTTACTTGAAAAAAGACACCCGATTACCCATGATTTATATGGAGGACGCCATCCGGGCTACCATTGAACAGATGGAAGCACCGGCTGAAAAAATCAGTATCCGAACGAGTTACAATATTGCCGGAATGAGTTTTACACCTTCTGAACTGACAGAATCGATTCGTTCTATTCTACCCGATTTTAGAATTTCTTTCGAACCGGATTTCCGGCAGGCGATTGCAGAAAGTTGGCCCGAAAGCATTGACGACAGGACGGCAAGAGAAGATTGGGGCTGGAAACCAAAATTTGACTTGACCGTTATGTCAAAGAATATGATTGACCATTTGAATGAAAAATACCATGTAGCCACAACATGATAGTTGGATAAATTTTTCGTTTCCACATAATTCAAAACAAACATTATGTTTTCAAGTGTAAAACCAACTTTAGAAAAGGAGTTGCAAAGCATCCGCAAAGCGGGATTATTCAAACAGGAACGCACCATCACCACGCCGCAAGGCGCCGAAATCAATACCCTGGAAGGAGGCGAAGTACTGAATTTTTGCGCCAACAACTACTTAGGTTTATCTTCTCACCCGAAGGTTATCCAAGCAGCCCATAAAGCCATTGACCGCTATGGTTTCGGTTTATCCTCCGTTCGATTTATCTGTGGAACCCAAGACATCCACAAAACCTTGGAACGAAAAATTGCAGAATTTGTCGGCGCGGAAGATGCCATTCTTTACGCAGCCGCTTTCGATGCCAACGGCGGTTTATTTGAGCCACTTTTGACCTCCGAAGACGCCATCATTTCCGATAGCCTTAACCACGCTTCCATCATCGATGGCATTCGCCTGTGTAAGGCACAACGCTATCGGTATCATACCAATGACATGGATGACCTGGAAGCAAAATTGAAGGAAACGCAAAGCGCAAGAAGGCGAATGATTGCCACAGATGGCGTGTTTTCAATGGACGGAACCATCGCCCAAATTGACAAAATATGCGACCTGGCAGAAAAGTACGACGCCCTCGTGATGGTGGATGATTGCCACGCCACGGGCTTTGTCGGGAAAACGGGAAGGGGAAGTTCTGAATACCGAAATGCCATTGGGCGAGTGGACATCATCACGGGCACTTTTGGCAAGGCACTTGGTGGCGCTTCGGGCGGATTTACGGCCGCCAGAAAAGAAATTGTGGCTATCTTGCGACAGCGCTCGCGACCCTACTTGTTTTCCAATACCGTCGCACCTGCCATCGCCGGGGCTTCCCTCAAAGTGTTGGAACTGCTCACCGCTTCGACGGCTTTACGGGACAAATTGGAGGAGAACACCCAATTTTTTCGAACGCAAATGTCGCAAGCAGGCTTCAAAATCCTTCCGGGAGTACACCCCATCGTGCCGATTATGCTTTACGAGGCCAAACTGGCCCAAACTTTTGCCGACCGGCTTCTGCAAGAGGGTATCTATGTGATTGGCTTTTTCTTCCCCGTCGTTCCTAAAGGCCAGGCCCGCATCCGGGTGCAACTTTCGGCCGCACAGCAAAGAAAGCATCTGGAAAAGGCGGTGGCAGCATTTTCGAAAGTGGGGAAAGAATTGGGAGTGATTTGAGTAGCTATCTTTTCCGCTTTTTTAAAAACTCTTTAAAAAACTCCATCGCTTTGGGATTTTTCATCGAATCCACGTTCGCTGCTTTTCCCACCGGCATTCCCATCAAAATTTTCTTCACCGGCGCTTCCAATTTTTTGCCGCTGATGGTGTAGGGGACTTCTGAAATATGAATGATTTCATCCGGAATGTGGCGAGTGGAATATTCTGTTCGGAGCTTCAATTTGATTTTATCGATTAAGGCGGCATCCAACTGAATCCCTTCGTGGAGGACGACGAAAAGGGGCATGTAATCTCGCCCCCCCTCCAATTCGAGATTGACAATCAGGCAGTCTTTGACTTCGGGAACTTTGTCGAGTGCACGGTAAATTTCGGCTGTGCCGATGCGAATGCCTTTCCGGTTCAGGGTAGCGTCCGACCGTCCGTATATGATGAGGGACTCCCTATCCGTAATTTTTATCCAATCGCCGTGCCGCCAGACGCCGGGATACATGTCGAAATAGCTGGACAGATAGCGTTTGTTCCCTTCGTCGTTCCAAAAATAGACAGGCATCGAAGGCATTGGCTTCACAACGACCAACTCCCCAACTTCCTCGGTTACCGGTTTTCCTGCCTCGTTGAAGGCATACAAAGCTGCCCCAAGGCTGCGGCATTGAATTTCTCCCTCGAAAACCGGCAGCATCGGACAGCCTCCTACCCACGCCGTACAAATATCCGTGCCACCTGCCATCGAACAGAGCCAAACGTCTTTTTTCACTTTTTCATAAACCCAGTCAAATGCCTCCGGCGGGAGTGGAGAGCCAGTAGAACTTATTGATTTTAGGTGACTTAGGTCAAAATCTTTGCCAGGTTCCAAGCCCTGCTTCTTGCAGGCCATGAGGAAGGGGGCGCTGGTGCCAAAGTGATGAATCTTGGCTTTTTCCGCCAATTCCCACAAGCGATTCAAGTTGGGAAAACCGGGGCTGCCGTCGTAGAGAACCACGGTCGCACCCATCAAAAAAGAGGCTTGGACAAAGTTCCACATCATCCAACCGGTCGTCGAAAACCAGAAAAAATGCTCGCCCGGGTGAACGTCGTTGTGGAATGCGAGGTATTTGTAATGCTCCAAAAGAACACCCCCCTGTGAGTGGGTAATGGCTTTGGGAATGCCCGTGGTTCCTGAAGAATACAGCACCCAAATCGGATGGTCAAAGGGTAACGCCTCGAATTCAATTTCCGAAGCCTCCGACCGAACCGTATCGTTCCACAGAATGCCGTCGGTAATGGTTTTTGCGGAAGTATCCGGGTTTAAATAGGGGACGTAAATGACCTTTTCGAGGGTGGGCAAATTTTCGCACAATTCATTGGTTACCTGTTGCTTATTGAACTGTTTTCCATTGTATTGATAACCATCCACAGAGAATAAAACCTTCGGCTCAATTTGTTGAAAACGGTCCACCACACTATTTACACCGAAATCAGGTGAACAACTCGACCAAATGGCGCCTATGGAACAGCTTGCCAAAAAAGCAATGGTCGCCTCGGGAATGTTTGGAAGAAAAGCAACCACGCGGTCCCCCTTTTTGACGCCGATTTCCTTCAGGTAGGTGCTCAGTGAAGCTACCTGGGTGTACAATTCTGCCCAACTGATTTCCACCAATTCGTGGCGCTCCGAAGAAAAAAGGATGGCGGGTTGTTCCTCTTTTTGATTCCTGAATATGTGCTCCGCATAATTCAAGGTGCTGCCTTCAAACCACCGGACCCCCGGCATTTTATCGCCTGAAATCACGGAAGTGTAAAGCGAATGGGCCTGAATATCAAAGTACTGCCAAATCGATTCCCAAAATTCTTCCGTATTCTCGACCGACCAAAGCCAAAGGTCGTGGTAGTTGATAAAGTGGTAATTGTAATGTTCACCAAGCCATTGTTGGTACTGATAAAGGTTGGAATTAGTGACGAAGGATTCGGAAGGATGCCATAATTCAGATGATGAATGGTTGCCTTTTTTCATTTTTGCCTGCGTTTTAAAAAGTCAGAACGCGAAGGTAGTTCAAAGGCGTAAAAGTAATAAAGTCTTTAGGGAATTGATATTGATAATTGGATAAAGATTTGGGAAGAAACTCAGATAAATGGTTGGAACGGCATTAGAAAAAATATCTGAAAAGTGAAGCGGTTGATTTCTTTGTAGGAGGTGTAAGGGCCTTAAATCTTTGGTCTGAAATCTTACAATCTAAAAGAAATTCATTGGCACAGAATGAAAAAAGGATCTGTCTCAATCACATTGCTTTTATTTCCGGCACGGTCAACGATAAAAATTTTGTAAATCACGGTATCTTGTGGAAATTCGGGAGTAGTATCGAAGCAGGGATCTAAGCCCAGATCTGCTGGAAAATTGCAGCAGGTGGTGAATAACTGAAAAGTGATTTCGCCGCGGATGCCGTTCTTAGCACCGAGTTTTGGAATCATCGGAATTCTAAAATTATCAACCGAAACGCCGGTTCGTTTATCTTCGAGAAACAAATCCAACTCCCCGGAAGCGTCGCTGCGCCCGATATCCCCGTTACCGTCGGTGAATGAAAAAGTGATAAAAGTGGTATCCTCATTAAAAGCCCCTCTTCGCAGTACATTCTTCGTGGCGCCGATATATTCAATATGCGGAATGTCGGGATAATCCGGGGGGGTCGAACAACTGAAAACCAAAGCAGCAAGAAAAACAATCGACGTATATTTGAGCGATTTCATAATGGCAATTTTAAAAGAAGAGGCAATTTGTCATTTAACCGGTAATTTAAGATTTTTCGTCTTATTAATCAAAACACCTGCATGCCAGAAGAACAACAAAGATTGATTCTGTTAGAAAAAATCCACCGAGTTCATTCCGCCGATTTTGATGCTCTAGCATTGGAAATTTTCCGGTTCCAGGCAATTCACAACCATTTGTATAGAGAATATATTTCTTTGTTAAGTATTGATGTTAAAAGAGTTACAAAATTATTTGACATCCCTTTCCTCCCGATTCAATTTTTCAAACAGCATATCATAAAAACGGGTAATTGGAGAGAAAAGGCAATTTTCTCGAGTAGCGGGACGACCGGAAGCCTCCCAAGTCGTCATTTTATCCGCGATTTATTTTTTTATCAAAGAAATGCATGCAAGGGTTTTGAACATTTTTTCGGTAAACTTTCCAATTATTGCATTCTGGCATTGTTACCCTCCTATTTGGAACGAAGCGGTTCTTCGCTGATTTTTATGATGAACCATTTTATTCAGCAAACCGGCTGCGCTCAAAGCGGATTTTTTTTGAATAACACCCAAGAATTGGCTGCGGTTTTAAAAAAGAAGCGAAATACAAGAATCCCCACCCTTTTGTTTGGCGTCAGCTTTGCTTTGTTGGATTTGGCGAAGGATTTTCCGATGGAGTTGGGCAATGTCATTATCATGGAAACAGGAGGAATGAAGGGTCGCAGAACGGAAATGACGCGGGAGGAATTGCATAATATTTTGAAGAAGGCTTTCCATGTTGACCGGATTTATTCGGAATACGGCATGACGGAATTGCTTTCTCAAGCTTATTCGGAAGGAAAAGGAATTTTCAAACCCACTCCCACCATGCGGGTAATTACCAAAGAGATAACCGACCCCTTTTCTACAGCTAGAAAAGGTCATATCGGGGTGGTCAATGTAGTCGATTTAGCTAATCTGGACACCTGTTGTTTTGTGGCAACGGAAGATTTGGGAAGGGTCTTTGAGGATTGCTCTTTTGAAATTTTGGGGCGCCTCGATGCGAGTGACTGGCGCGGCTGCAACCTGTTAATTTCTGAAAACAAAGCCGCGGATTAAGGCCAATCGGACGTTTTTGAATTTTTTCGAAAAACCTCCGATTGACCTGCATTTAATTCGAGGAAATACTGCTGATATCAAAGAATGCCCTGCCCTATCATGGCATCCGCCACTTTTACGAAACCGGCAATATTAGCTCCTCTGACATAATCCACGTAGTCTTTTTCTATCCGTCCGTATTCCATACACTGCTCGTGAATTTTTTGCATGATATGATGCAACTTTGTATCTACTTCGTAGCGGGTCCATGCCAAACGAGCGCCGTTTTGAGACATTTCCAATCCCGAAGTAGCAACCCCTCCTGCATTAGATGCCTTACCTGGCGAAAATAAAAGCCGGGCATCCTGAAGTATTTTGACACCTTCTATAGTGGTTGGCATATTTGCTCCTTCACCAACGGCAATGCAGCCATTTTTAATCAAAACTTTAGCGGCATCAGCATTTAATTCATTTTGGGTAGCGCAAGGAAAAGCGATATCGCAGGGAATATCCCATGGCTTTTCACCATCAATATACAGCAAATCAAATTCGTCGGCAAATTCCTTTATTCTGCCTCGTCGATTATTTTTCAGGTCTTTTACCCATTCCAATTTTTCCTCGTTTATCCCCTCTTTGTCATAAACCGTACCCGCGGAGTCCGACAGTGAATGCACGGCACCGCCAAGCTTCAAAATCTTCTCAGCAGTGTATTGGGCAACATTTCCGGAACCGGAAACGATACATTTTTTGCCGCTGATGCTCTCGCCTCGGGTTTTCAGCATCTCCTCCATAAAATAAACGCAGCCGTAGCCGGTAGCTTCAGGGCGAATCAGGCTTCCACCAAAGCTCAGTCCTTTGCCCGTCAACACCCCGGTATGCTCGTTTTTCAACTTTTTATACATCCCGTACAAATACCCAACTTCTCGTCCACCAACCCCTATATCCCCAGCAGGCACATCTGTGTCGGGACCAATCAAGCGGAATAATTCCATCATAAATCCCTGGCAAAAGTGCATGATTTCCGTGTCCGACTTACCTTTCGGGTCGAAATTGGCTCCTCCTTTTCCACCCCCCATGGGTAGAGTGGTCAGGCTATTTTTAAAAATTTGCTCGAAACCCAAAAACTTCAAAATGCTCAAATTCACAGAGGGATGAAAGCGCAACCCCCCTTTGTAGGGTCCGATGGCATTGTTGAATTGGATTCGATAGCCTCTGTTCACCTGCACCTCGCCTTTGTCATTGACCCAAGTCACGCGGAAAATCATCACCCTGTCGGGTTCGATGAGACGCTCCAACAGAGCATAGCCTTTGTACTGTTGGTTTTCTTCGACGAAGGGGACGATGATTTCTGCCCATTCCTGGACAGCTTGCAAAAATTCCGGCTCGTTGGGATTCAACTGCCGAATGTGTTCAATAAAGCCTGCAATGGCTGGTTCATGCGTTGTAGTTAGGACTGACATATTAATTTGGTTTTTAAAATAAAAAATAACTTCGCAGCAAATCTAAAATTTTTAATTTTGTAAAAAAATCATTTTTCAAAAAAAAACAAACTTTTTACAAAACGCAATTTGGAATTTCAATTCCGTGAAAAAAGAATGGTCTCCTTCTTCCACAATGCCCTAAATTGGCTCATAGTATCCCAACAGCGAAAAGAAGGATTTGGGGTTGTAGTATTAATTAATGGAGTCAAGTAATTCGGCCATCACCAGGAGGGGATTTGTAAACGAAGCGCTTTGTTTTGGAGGGATTGACAGAGTGCGAAAACCTGTAGATTCCAGCCGGTTTGGTTGAAAACCATTAATCAAATGGGGTACCTATATAATTTACCGCGGCGTGAATCGTACGGAATATTGACTTGTGGAAACTTCTAAATAGGTTGTCTGCCAAAGAAGAAAGTCGGAAAATCCGGGCAATATGTCTATCCTAGACCGTCGTTCAACATTCCGAAGAATTCAAATGCAAACTCCAGTCCAAAAATCCGGACATTTCTCCAATCCTCGCGCCCTCCTTTCAATAATCCTCGATTTGGTTTCTTTTTTAAATGTTTCTGCCCTTCTTGCTTTATTTTGTTAACTTCGTTCCAAGCTCCAGTATTTCATTTAGAAAATAACCCAGATTGGAACGGCTCTGTTTTATAAATCGAAGCATAATACTTCTACTCTTTGGTTGCCTTTTTCACCTTCCCCCAGTAGAGGCGCAGGACTATATCGCCCATGCCCAACACTTCGGCATCGAAGAAGGACTTTCC
>CAZJYF010000003.1:0-29077 GCA_964549665.1 uncultured Saprospiraceae bacterium | reverse complement strand
CTGATGTTACGCACCTGATGGAGTGACCTAATTTCTTTTAGCGGAAAAGTGATTCTAAATCCTAAATAAAATCAAACTTTTTTGCTTGCTCCAGTGATACACCGTATCAAGCCATCTCATGCTCAAACAGTACGGAGTTTTTAACGGTTTTTTGAACCTACTCCACTAAAATGAAAAAGGCCAATCCCACTCAGCAGTCCGTTTAAAGTGCATAACAGGAGTTACTAATCCTTTTTTGTTTTAGCTTGGCTATCAATCCCTGTAAAGTATGGATTCATCTGAAAATTTTATTTTCACACATTTCTATCGAAGCATTAAGTCATTAAAGCATTATCGCATTTTGCCATTTCCACTAAAATGGTAGTAGAACCGCAAAATTTATAATATTTTGTCGCAGCTACTCTTTCTGAATTTATCCTAAAAAACGAAGTCACTATTTTTTGAAATTTAAATTTTTTATAATGAAAAACACCATCCTATTGACAACGATTTTTGTAGGGCTTTTGCTTTTATCCTGCGGAAGAGACACCGATCAGGGTAGCGAAAGGCACGCCCCCACTTCCCAAAACGCGCTCACCGACAAAAACTTAAAAATCCCGGAAGGTTTCGATGCCATCGTCGTTGCGGACAGCATAGGAAGGTGGGCACGGCACATTGCCGTGCGGCAAAACGGAGACATTTATGTGCAAATGCGAGTATTAAAAGATGACCACGGAATTACCGCCCTGAGAGACACGAATGGCGATGGCAAAGCGGACATCATCAAACGATTTGGGTCTCATGCTGGTACCGGAATAGCAATTTTCAAAGGTTTTCTTTATTGCTCCTCCGACTTGGCGGTTTATCGCTATCCGCTAAAAGAAGGCGAATTGGTTCCCAACGAAAAGGACCGCGAATTGGTGGCGGGAGGTTTCCCCGAACAAAATCAACACGCAGCCAAATCCTTTACCTTCGACAACAATAACTATATGTACGTCAATGTTGGCGGGCCTTCCAATGCTTGCATGGAAAAAACCCGGACGTTCGGTTCTACGGGTATGGACCCCTGCCCGCAACTGGAATTCCATGCTGGCATTTGGCGCTTCGACGCCAACAAAACAAACCAAATACAAAAAAAAGATGGTTACCGCTACGCCTCCGGATTGCGCAACTGCGTGGCGATTGATTGGAATTTCATAACCAACAGCCTTTTTGTCGTTCAACACGGAAGAGATCAATTGAGGCAATTTTGGCCTAAACTGTACTCCAATGAAGATAACGCTGAACTGCCATCGGAAGAATTCTTTGAGATAAAAGACGGTGATTTTTGCGGTTGGCCCTATTGCTACTTCAATCGGATGGAAAATAAAAAAATTCTCAACCCCGAATACGGTGGCGATACCCAAAAACAAGGCCGGTGTGCCGACGCCAAAGTCCCGCTGATGGGATTCCCGGGCCATATGGCTCCCAACGACTTGCTGTTCTACACCGGGGACCAATTTCCTCAGAAATATAAAAACGGTGCCTTCATCGCTTTCCACGGCTCCTGGAATCGCGCACCTTTAGACCAAAAAGGTTATTTGGTAGCCTTTGTTCCTTTCAAAGGTGGGCGACCTTACGGCGATTGGGAAGTTTTCGCGGAAGGCTTTGCCGGAAGGGCGAGTATTAAATCCCCCGCGGATGCAAAACACCGCCCAATGGGCTTGGCCCAAGGACCCGACGGTTCGCTTTACGTCACGGATTCGGTGGAGGGAAAAATTTGGAAAATGGTTTATCGGGGGTAGTATTCGAGTAGAGGTAAAAAATATTTTCAAATGTCTTTGTCCGAAAAAAGGTAGTTCTTATAGTTGTAAAAGCGATAGAACTCTCCTTTGATGGTTCTAAGGAAATGGGCATTCAATATATTAGCCAACTTCCTTTCGCAGCACTTCTAAAGGGGGTTTGTTCACCACTTCCGAGCTGTTTAGCAAGCCAATCAAAACCGTTAAGGCAATAATTATCAGAAAAACCAAAAAAGGAGGTAGCCAATTTGGTGAAAACGGGATATCAAAACTAAAGCGCGCCATTGCCCAACTTCCAATGATAGAAAGTCCTATCCCAGTACCGGAGGCAAAGGTTCCCAGGAAGAAATATTCCAAGGCATTAATCCACAAAATCTGCCGGCGACTGGCCCCCAAAGTGCGAAGCAGCACACTTTCCTGTATCCGCTGGTATTTACTCAAAACGACCGAACTGATGAGCACCAAAAGACCCGTCAAAATACTGAACAATGCCATGAAACGAATGACAAACGACACCTTGTTCAACACCTCTTCCACCGACCTCAAAATTTGGGTGAGGTCTAGGGCGGAAACGTTTGGAAATTGTTGCACCAGGGCTTGCTGATAACGGGCTGATTGTTCCTCCGATTCCACCCTCGAAACGATGACGTGAAACTGCGGTGCCGATTCCAGGATTCCTTTCGGAAAAAGAACAAAAAAATTGGTTTGGACCCGGTTGAAATCCACTTTTCGAATGCTGCCAATCACCGTTTCCACCAAAGCCCCCTGCACGTTGAAAGTCAATTTAGTGCCTACTTTTGCTTTCATGTTGCGCACCACATTATCGGCTACCGAGACGTAGATAGTGCCGTCTTCGGCTATTTCGCCACGCCATTCACCATCCACAATCTTTTCCGAATCAATCAGCGTATCCCGGTAAGTGCAACGCCATTCCCGGTTGTAAATCCATTCCGAAACTTCGGATGTGGAGTCTTTCATATACATCTCTTTGGTGATGCCGTCAATGTTGTCGAGCCGCATCGTCACGATGGGAACCTGTTGAATCAAAGGTAACTCAAATTCTTGAGTCAGCTTTGTAACTGCTTCTTTTTGAGGGGTTTGAATATCAAAAACGACCATATTCGGCTGTTTACCCGTGCTGGCAAATTCTACCTGGTCCAGCAATAAATCCCGCGTAAAGAAGAGGGTCGAGAGTAACGCCGTTCCCAAACCGATGGTCACGATGAGAATAAGTGTTTGATTATTCGGGCGATATAAATTGGCGATGGCTTGGCGCCAAATATAATTCCAACCGGCGGGAAAAAACTTTCTTATCAGCCAGGTGAGCAATTTGGCTACTCCCGCCAACAGCAAAAAGGCAATCGTAACCGCTATCGGAAAAACGATGGATTTTTTCTCACCTGTTTGAAAATAAGTGAATACAGAAATGAACAAAAAAATCAACCCAAATACTAGCCATCGAAGGGGGTCGTGTTTTCGAGTCTCCCCTTCAAAGGATGCCCTCAAAGCGTTCAACGGCGAAATCCTTCGAATAGCCAAAAGCGGCAGCAAAGCGAACAGAATAGTAATGCCCAAGCCGGTCAATACGCCCTCGCCAATTGCCAACCACGAAATATCGCTGCTGACGGTTTGGACCGGCAAAAAATCGCCCAAAATTTTCGGCAAAACCACCTGCATAAAACTCCCTGTCAATGCTCCGATAATGCCGCCAACTATACCCAGGGTAATTACCTGAATCAAATAAATCCAAAAGGCTTGCTTTCCTTTTGCCCCTAAACAACGAAGAATGGCGATGGTAGAAAGTTTGTCTTTGATGTAAATATGCACCGAACTAGCCACCCCAATACAACCCAATAACAAGGCAATGAACCCCACCAAATTCAAAAAGGTAGCTAGGTTTTTAAATGCTTCACCAATACTTTCCTTGCGCATCTTCACCGTCTCGTAATTCAGTGCCGTATTTTCAAAAGCAGCTTTCAAATGGCTTTTCGCCAATTCATCTACATTGACCTCCTCCCCGAATTTGAAGTAATATTGATACCATATGCGGCTGCCTTCCTGCACCAACCCGGTGGAATCGACAAATTGCATCGGCATATAAACCACCGGGGCTATCGATCCGGCAATGCCCGACCGACCGGGGGCCGAATTTATTTGTCCGGCAATTTCAAATCGGAGCTTTCCAATTTGAATGGAATCCCCTGGTTCCAACCCAAATTGCAGCATCATCGTCTTTTCCACCAAAGCCTTTTGAGATTCCCGAAAGGCCTGATTGGCCGTTTCGGGCACGGTAACCAGTTTCCCGTAAAAGGGAAAATCCCCTTCCAGTGCCTTAACCTGTGCCAGGCGGGTGTTTCCTCCCCCTTTCGGGAAATAAACCATCGATACGAAGTTGAGAGAACGGGCATGATCTACACTCTCCAAAGAATCCATCAAAAGAGACAGGCTGTCGCCAACGGGTTGATTTCCCTCTACCACTAAATCTGCACCCAGCAAAGTTTTCGCTTCCGAATCGATGTCTTTCTGAAGGTTTTCACTAAAAGAATTGATTGCCACCAAAGCAGCTATACCCAAAATAATGGAAGAGATAAATAGCAACAGACGCCCCCGGTTTCGCCGGCTATCGCGCCACGCCATTTTAAACAGCCAGGAAAAATTTGCTTTGGCCAATGAAAGTAAGATTGAATGGTATACAAAGAAGTGAAAGATTTTGAAAATATTTCACTTCTAAACGATTCGGCAAATATAACAGAACTTACGTTGTCGTGCTCGTAACTTTGGAGGGCACAAGATGTTTTGGAAATTCTTTTACGGGAAATTACATTCCAGGAACAGGCCCGTTTTATTCATCCAAATGAGTAAGTTCGAGGATGTAATTATCGCTAGCTACACGAGACTATCTAGAAGTGAAGGCAAGGATTGTGAAATTCATTTTTTTCGAACTACGAGCGCATAAAAGACCACAGTACAAATAAGGTGTAACCAATACCCAGGGCTAGCAGCAACAATCCAAAAAATTTATTTTTTGATAGTTGGAACCACATGAACAAACCGGACAGAGAAAAAAGAATGAGGGCGATACTTGCAAGGTCCATCATCAAAATATACAACTCATAAACTCCGCCTCCACCGAATCCATGAAGCCGGTGGAAAACGACAAAAGTATCGTACAAGTCCTCTTTTTGGATTATGAGGGTCACCTTTCCTTTGTCCGGAGGGATAATGGCTTTGTAATGATAACCGGGTCGGATATAGTCAATACTTATTTCCCCTTGGTCATTTACCTCGCTATTTTTTCGTTGTGCCCGGATGTTAAATTCCTTTTGGATGTAGGCAGAAAGTTTCGACAAGTCAATATCAGTAGGAAGCTGAAGCGGGTGTTCAACCGTTTCAACTTTCGGCTTCGAATGGGAAAACCAATCGGCATGCGTCAAGATAAAACCTGTGGCGAAATACATGAGGAGAAAAGCCAAAACTGTAAAACTGGAATACAGATGGATTTTACGAATGAGCGGATATAGTTTTAGCCTACCTGCCATACGTAAAGCATTAAAAGGATCGAAGCGCAGAAAAAACCGAAGCAAATCAGAAGTCCGGCTATTCTTTCCTTCTTTCTTCTAGTGAACAAGAAAATCCCCGTCGCACTGGCCAAGAGGAGATAAACAACTGAAAGGGCTTGATAGTAACGCCAACTATTTATAGCAAGAGTTCCTCCTGGAATTTCTTCGCCCAAAAAATGAAGAGATTGGAGAATATTCCCAAAGCCTTTTCCCCTCCTTTTTATGCTCACGAGGTCTTTGGATAAGTCCGCGTTAATTTCGTATTCAGCTCCATTGTGAACCACACCAAATCTGTACTTGTCAGCCTTCCGGTATTGTTCCCACCAAGGACACCACCCCATTAGTCCAAGGGAATCTCGGATGGCCTCCGCCAAAAATTGGTTGTCGCTAGTATCTTTTAAGTGGAGCTTGATTTCCGTCTCCTCCGACCAACCCTGGTTTTCCTCAAAAAGTTGAAAATGGTGATTTATATGAAGTGAACTGAGTCCGAAAATAAGGAGCAGGGGGGAAAAAAAAAGTCCGCAATACAAATGTATTTTTAGCAGTAAATTTTTCATCGATTAGCAGTTGGACCAATATTTTTAATGCCGCTAACAGGGTGAACGAAAGAAAATTGAAGTGAGCAGCTCCCATTACCAAGGAGAAAAAGAGGTTTTGATTTAGCTGGCAAGGGCTTTCAACATTGTTTCCCCAATCTCGGCAGGCGATTTTACTACTTCAATTCCACAGGCTTGCAGGATTTCCATTTTGGCGGCAGCCGTATCATCTTTTCCGCCGATGATGGCACCGGCATGTCCCATTGTTCTTCCTTTAGGTGCCGTTTGGCCGGCGATGAAACCGACGACTGGTTTGGTGCCGTGTTCTTTTACCCAACGGGCAGCGTCGGCTTCCATATTCCCGCCGATTTCACCAATCATGACAATACCGTCGGTTTCAGGGTCTTCCATCAGAAGTCGAATGGCTTCCAAAGTGGTCGTGCCGACGATAGGGTCGCCGCCAATGCCGATGCAGGTAGATTGTCCCAAACCGGCTTTAGTGACTTGGTCAACGGCTTCATAGGTCAGGGTTCCGGAACGGGAAACGATTCCGATTCTTCCCTTTTGGTGGATGAAGCCCGGCATAATGCCGCATTTTGCTTCGCCCGGTGTAATTACTCCCGGACAATTTGGCCCAACCATCCGGCTGTCCCGGTCAGCCAAATAGGCTTTCACCTTCACCATATCCTGAACCGGAATACCTTCGGTGATGCAAATGATTACAGCGATACCTGCTTCGGCTGCTTCCATGATGGCATCGGCTGCAAAAGCTGGAGGAACGAATATGATGCTGGTATTGGCGCCAGCTTTTTCAACGGCTTCTGCTACGGTATTGAAAACGGGACGGTTCAAATGTTGTTGCCCGCCTTTGCCCGGGGTCACCCCACCCACCACATTGGTACCATATTCGATCATTTGGCTGGCATGAAAAGTTCCTTCCTTGCCGGTAAATCCCTGGACAATAATTTTAGAATCCTTGTTGACTAATACTGACATAAGTTATTTCCAATTTATAAGAGCGCCCCATGACTCAATGACCCAATGACCCTCTTATTTATCTTTCTTTTTCTGGATAATGAAGACATCTTCATCTTTCTTTTGCAGGTAATATTTTTCGCGGGCGTATTTTTCCTTGTGAACTTCCATGTCCCATTGATCTTGACGCACCTCTTTTATCTTATTTTCAAAATAGGCTTTGTCTTGGTTCAATCGCTGAACTGATTTTTGCAATTTCCACTGAGTCCAAATATCGTGTCGATCTACAAAAATCATCCAGGAAAAAAAGAGAAGCAGAACAAAGAAATAACGGCTGCGGAAAGGCTTAGGAATTTGGCGAAAGAGTTGCTGATAGGGATTTATACGTTTGTTTGCCATAATTAATAAGTTTTCTCCCGACAAAGATAGCCATTATTTCCATAGCCTGCCTGCCTTAATCAGGATATTAAAGTCCTGCCTGGATAAACGCCTGAAGTGCCCAACTCTTCTTCAATGCGCATCAATTGGTTGTACTTTGAAATCCTGTCCGAACGGGACGCCGAGCCGGTTTTTATTTGTCCGGCATTCAAGGCTACCGCCAAATCGGCAATCGTCACATCTTCTGTTTCGCCGGAACGATGGCTGATGACATTCGAGTAGGCATTCCTTTTGGCGAGTTGAACGGTCTCGATGGTTTCGGTAAGGGTGCCGATTTGATTTACTTTTATCAAAATGGAATTTGCCGCCTTTAAATCGATGCCCTTTTGCAAGCGTTTGGCATTGGTCACAAAAATATCATCTCCAACAATTTGAACCCGGTTGCCCAATTCTTTATTCAACAGCGTCCATCCCGACCAATCATCTTCTGCCAAGCCGTCTTCGATGGAAATGATGGGGTATTTGTCCACCCAATCTTTCAAATAATTTACCATTTGTTGGGAGGTCAACTTATCCCCCGTAGATTTAAAAAGGTGGTAAACGCCTTCTTCTTCAAGATAAAATTCGGAAGCCGCAGGGTCCAGGGCAATCATCACATCCTCGCCGGCGCGGTAGCCCGCTTTGTCGATGGCCTGCAGGATGGTTTCGATAGCTTCCTCGTTTGATTTGAGGTTGGGAGCAAAACCGCCTTCGTCTCCCACATTGGTCGAGTACTTGTTCGCTTTCAACACATTTTTCAAATGGTGAAAAATTTCAACGCCCATTCGCAAGCCTTCGGAAAAGGACGCTGCACCCACCGGCATCACCATAAACTCTTGAAAATCAATGCTATTATCTGCGTGAGAACCCCCGTTCAGGATGTTCATCATGGGAACCGGAAGCACGTGTGCATTGGCGCCCCCAATATAGCGATACAGCGGCAATCCACATTCTTCGGCAGCCGCTTTTGCGACGGCCAACGATACGCCCAAGATGGCGTTCGCTCCCAATTTTCCTTTGTTGGGGGTGCCGTCCAATTCAATCATCATTTGGTCGATGTCGCGCTGTTCAAAGACATTTTCGCCAATTAAGGATTCAGCTATAATTTCTTCCACATTTTTGCAGGCGGTTAAAACCCCCTTGCCGGAAAAACGTTTTTTGTCACCATCTCTCAGTTCTACGGCTTCGTGCCTGCCGGTCGAGGCACCCGAAGGAACGGCTGCCCGGCCAATGATTTCATTTTCCGTTAAAACTTCCACTTCAACAGTGGGATTACCTCGAGAATCGAGAATTTCTCTTGCCCTGATGTCCAGAATTTTACTCATCTTTTTGTTTAAAATTAAAGTGTGTTAAAATATTTCCGGTTAGGGTTTGGATTAGTCAGTTAGTCATTTGCGCCAATAAAGTTAAGGTCATTATTGACCTAATGATTTAATGACCTGATGACTATCTTTATATTCTTTCATGAAATTGATAAAATCGTCAAACAAATACCGGGCATCGTGTGGACCGGGAGAGGCTTCGGGATGATACTGCACCGAAAAAGCACGCTTGCCTATCACCCGGATGCCTTCAATCGTCTTATCATTCAAATTCACATGGGTCACTGCCACCTGATCACAGAATTCTTCAATGGCTTCGGGGCTGACGCCAAAACCGTGATTTTGACTCGTCACCTCGCATTTGCCCGTCACCATATTTTTTACAGGATGGTTGATGCCCCGGTGACCGTGGTGCATCTTATAGGTTGGAATGCCCATTGCCAAGGCCAGAATTTGATGCCCCAAACAGATTCCAAAAAGGGATTGATCATCTGCCAGAATTGCCTTCACGGTTTCAACGGCATAATCCATCGCTGCTGGGTCGCCAGGCCCATTCGACAAAAAATAACCATCTGGTTTCCAGTCTTTTAATGCGCTATAAGCCGTTTTTGCAGGAAACACTTTCACCTGACATTTGCGTTCCAACAAACAGTTAAGAATGTTCTTTTTGATACCAAAATCCAACACGGCAACCTTGAAAGGGGCTCGGCTATCTCCTAAGATGTAAGCATTTTTTGTACTGACGGAGGAAGCCAATTCCAATCCTTCCATTGGCGGAACCTTGGCCAGAAGTTTTTTCAATTTTTTCAAATCGAAAATTTCTGACGAAATGATGCAATTCATGGCGCCTTTGTGGCGAATATGTCGGACGATGGCACGGGTATCCACATTCGAAATCCCAACCAAACCGGCTTGTGCAAAATAGTCCTGAATAGATTCGGTAGCTTTTGGGCGGGAGAACTGCCAGGTAAAATTCTTACAAATCAACCCTGCAATTTTGATATCATCGGATTCCACCTCCCCTTCCTTAGTGCCGTAATTTCCAATGTGCGCATTGGTAGCGACCAGCATTTGCCCAAAATAGGACGGGTCGGTGAAAATTTCCTGGTACCCGGTCATTCCCGTGTTGAAGCATATTTCACCGGTAGCCGTGCCCGTCTTTCCGGCGGAATTACCGTGAAAAACCGTTCCGTCTTCGAGTAATAATACTGCAGGTTGAATTTGCATGGAAAATGATTCCTTTTTCTGGTTGAACTTCGCGGCGCAAAGATAATATTTAGCAGGAATTGCAATAGACCTTGAAAGAAAAAAGCCAGATTCTTTTTGATTTGTGATTTAGATAAATATATCGACCTAGGCCAGAAGTTTGAAAAAAAATTTGAGTTTTCTCAAACAAGGCCTGAACATTCGACCCGTCATTTAGTTACTAAAAATAAATTCTTTTTTTTTATGTATTTTTGATATTTTTGTATGTGGAAATTGAAGAACCCATTGTTGTAATCACTTCCACCTTTTCTAATTCACAAACAACTGCCATTTCCCCCGATTAGGGAAAGAAAACGTTCTAAAATCCGAACCATACACCACCCATCTTTCCTGATTCCCTGAATTTGAAAATTTTCAAATTAGCTCTTTTTGTCCGAATCAGGATTTGCAGGATTCAAAGATTCACAGGAATATAATCCCGAAAATCCCCTAATCCTGCAAATCATTATTCTGACGAGATATGTAAATTGCCAGAATCATCCCGGTACTGAAACTTAGGTGCGGTATTGGTACAAGATTACAGATTGATAGGATTTGCGAGATTCATAATCCCAAAAATCCTCTAACCCTGATTCGGACAAAATAGGTAAATTCATAATTTAACCACAAAAAAAGAATGCGCTTATGCAGTTGAGAACGCTTGCCACTCTACTAGCTTTGTTTTGTTGCTTTTCGCTTTTTGCACAGAAACCTACTTTTTATGGTGTTCGGCAAAAAAAGACAGCCCGAACCGAATTAAACCTCCAATTCAAAACCTACGAAATTTACCAAATTGACGTTGCAGCCTTACATTCATTTGTGAAAAAAGGCGACTCAGAAGTCCGGTTTCAGTTAAATCTAGGGGAACATTTCAAGTGGAGTATTCTACTGCATCCAAAAGAAATTCGGAGTCAAGACTACCTCAAGACCGTATTGACTGATAAAGGAAAAGAATATTTTCCAAAAGGCGAAACGATTACTTTTCAGGGGCATCTGCTGAAAAGGAAAGGCGGGGCAGTAGCCCTGACGATTACGAAGGACCTGATTTACGGATTTGTAAAAGAAGGCAGCGAAATTTATTTCATCGAACCCCTCTGGTATTTTAATAAAAATGCCCCTCGCGATCAATTCGTCCTGTATGCCTCTTCGAATGTGATTCCCCAACCGGGAAAGAAGTGCGGGGCGCTGGAACTAACCGACAATAAGAACAAATTTAAGCAGCCGGAGAAAACAATTGGTGGAGGCGTAGAGAAAGTTGGGAACTGTCTGGAGGTTGAATTGGCGATTGCTTCCGACCTTTCCATGTTCAACAAATACGGTTCGGTAGCCAATGTAGAGGCACACAATTTGGGGGTCATGCTGAATGTTCAAACCAATTACGACAATGAATTTGCCGACGAACTAAGGTTTGTGATTGTCGAGCAATTTATCGTAAGCCCTCCAGCCACCGACCCCTGGACTTCTTCGAATAATGCAGGGACGGTTTTGAACAGCTTTACCAACTGGGGCCCGACGGGTTTTACAGCCACGCACGACCTGGGGCAGTTTTGGACGAATAGAGATTTTACGAGCAACACCGTCGGAATCGCCTGGATAGGTGCTGTTTGCACTTCCTTTCGCTACCATGCTCTCCAGGATTTTACGACCAACGCAACCTTTCTCCGGGTGCTCGTTTCACATGAAATAGGACATAATTTTAACGCCAGTCACGATCCCTTCGGCAGTCCCTTTATCATGGCCCCGGTAATAAACAACACCAATGCCTGGTCGGCGGCTTCGGTCAACAGCATCAACAACTACGTTACTTTTGTGGATCCTCCCGGCGGTTGTTTGAGCAGTTGTTCGGGGCTGACCCCTCCGGTAGCACAGTTTTCTTCCGATGTCACCAACAGCTGCGTTCCCTTCGGCGTCAATTTTCAGGATATATCCACTGGAAACCCCACCTCCTGGCAGTGGTCTTTTCCGGGAGGGACGCCTAACTCTTCAACTCTCCAAAATCCAACAGTCACCTACAATACCGCTGGAAATTTCGATGTTTCTTTGACCGCGACCAATGCGGGTGGCAGCCACTCAATTACCCAATCCGGCTATGTAGTGGCAGAAGTTTTGCCAACGGTGGGATTTACCCTTTCAACCGACGGACTTAACGCCCAGTTTTTCAACACGACGAGTGGCACGGTCAACTCCTATTCATGGAATTTTGGAGACGGTTTCGTCAGCAATTTGGCAAACCCATCGCACACCTATTCCGCCCCTGGGAATTATACGGTCACCCTGTCAGCTACCAACAATTGTGGCACCGCAACGCATTCGACCACCGTTATCGTCAGTGCCGCCCCGACAGCAGGATTTACGGCAGATGTCACCTCCGGCTGTGTCCCTTTGACGGTGAATTTTCAGGACTTATCTTCCTCCAATTCCACCAATTGGAGTTGGACTTTTGAAGGCGGAAGCCCTGCGAATTCCTCTGTGCCCAACCCCACGGTTAGTTTCCCTTCTGCCGGCACCTACAATGTGAGCCTTGTTGTCAGTAATTCGGCAGGAAGTAATGGCTTGACCCGTACCAATTATATCACCGTCTCGGATGTCCCGACAGCAGGTTTTTCGGCAAGCATTACTAATTCTACGGTTAATTTCACCAACACAACCATCGATGGGGTCAGCTACGTTTGGAACTTTGGAGACGGGACGAACAGCATTGCGTTTAGTCCTACGCATACGTACCCGGAAGATGGCACCTATTCGGTCATTCTAATTGCCAGCAACGGCTGTGGTTCAAATACGCTGATTCAATCCGTTACGATTAATACATTGCCGGTTGCGGCTTTTTCGGCAAATGCGACCTCGGGCTGCACGGGATTAAACGTGCAATTCGCCGACCAATCTTCTTCCAATGCAACCGGTTGGAATTGGAGTTTCCCGGGCGGCACGCCTTCATCTTCCCCTGCCCAAAATCCAAGCGTCACCTACAACAATCCGGGAAATTTCAGCGTGACTTTGACGGTATCCAATGCCGCCGGAAACGACACCGCCACGGAGCCAGATTTTATTGCAGTAGCGGATGTGCCTACAGCTGGTTTTGGGATTTCTGTGGTTGACCGCACGGTGAATTTTTCAAATATCACCACGAACGGAGTCAGCTACGTTTGGAACTTTGGCGACGGGACGAACAGCACTGCGTTTAGTCCGACGCACACCTACACTGAAGATGGTACCTTTCCCGTCATTTTAATTGCCAATAATGGTTGTGGTTCTAGTACCCTGATTCAAACCGTCACTATTTCCACCTTGCCGACGGCAGATTTTACTGCCAATGTCACCAATGGTTGCGCCTCTTTCAATGTCCAATTTTCGGATCAATCCTCCTCAAACACAACGAGCTGGAGTTGGAGTTTTCCCGGCGGCAATCCCTCGTTTTCCAATAGCCCAAACCCGGTGGTCGCTTACATTACCCGCGGTA
This sequence comes from uncultured Saprospiraceae bacterium, assembly GCA_964549665.1. Lineage (GTDB taxonomy): Bacteria > Bacteroidota > Bacteroidia > Chitinophagales > Saprospiraceae > CAZJYF01. The sequence continues at coordinate 15,802 of CAZJYF010000003.1, read as the reverse complement.
CTTACGACGTGTCTTTGACTGTTGCAAATGCCAATGGAAATGCCAGCACGACAAAGGCGGGTTTCATTTCCGTAGAGGATGTACCCTCGGCAGGATTCGGAAGTTCCATCTCAGAAAGGACGGTAAATTTCACAAACACCTCCTTTCATGCAGACAGCTATTTTTGGCAATTCGGGGATGGCAGTTCAAGTACTTTGTTGAATCCGGTCCACACCTTTACGTCAGATGGCATTTACACCGTTCAACTCAATGCGACCAATGCTTGCGGCACCAATTCCATTGCAGAAACAATTACCATCGTTACGGTTCCAACGGCTGCCTTCTCGGCAAATGCCAGTAATGGTTGCGTTCCCTTTGTCGTCCAATTCAACGACCTCTCATCGGCAAATACAACTTCCTGGAACTGGAGTTTTCCCGGTGGAACTCCAGCTGCATCGACCCTCCAAAATCCTTCGGTCACATACAACGCTTCCGGCATCTTTGACGTCAGTTTGGACGTTTCCAATGTGGCTGGGACCAATTCCATCAGCCAAGCCTCATTCATCTCAGTAGGAGATGTGCCAACAGCTGCCTTTTCCACCACACTCGATTTAGCAAGCGCCACTTTCGCGAATAACTCCGATAATGCATCCTCTTTTTTCTGGGACTTTGGCGATGGCAATAACAGCATTGTGGAGAATCCATCTCACACGTACGCCGCCGACGGAAATTATACTGTCGTCCTTTCAGCAACCAATCCTTGCGGCACCACCACAGCGACGCAAACCCTCACCGTCATTACCCCGCCATCGGCAGCATTTTCTTCCAATACGGCGAATGGGTGCGCGCCCTTCACCGTCCATTTCGATGACCTTTCTTCGACGAATGCTACTTCATGGAACTGGACTTTTCCGGGTGGCAATCCAGCTACTTCAACGGAACAAAATCCCACCATCGTCTACAACGCCAAAGGCATTTTTTCGGTCACTTTGCAAGTGTCGAATGCCGCGGGTAGCGATTCATTTGCTGAACCGGATTATATCACAGCCGGCGATGTTCCATCAGCTGCTTTCAGCCAATCCATCATTGGATTTAAGGTTTCCTTTGCCAACAATTCTACCGATGCCGACAGCTTCACCTGGCATTTTGGCGACGGCGAAACCAGTACTGTCTTATCACCATTGCATACCTATGAAATGGACGGACTTTACCCCGTGGAATTGATTGCCACAAATGAATGCGGCTCGGATACTATTACCGCTGAAATAAACATCGTGACCGAACCCACAGCTTCCTTTTCGGCAAGCGCCACAACCGGTTGTGTGCCCCTTATTGTTCAATTTTTCGACCAATCTTCTTCGAACGCTACCACCTGGGAATGGACATTTGAAGGAGGTGACCCCTCGTTCTCCAACCAACAAAATCCGCAGGTTGCCTTTAACGAGGCTGGAAATTACAGCGTCATACTCGTCGCCTCCAACGCGGCGGGCAGTAGCACTTCCGTGCAAAACAATCTCCTGCAAGTCAACAACTTACCTGCGGTTGGCTTCTCAACAACGGTGGATGGCGCAACGGCGCAATTCGACAATACTTCCGCAAATGCCAACCAATTTTTTTGGAATTTTGGTGACGGAGTTACCTCCACCGCTATGAACCCTTCCCATTTTTATTCGGAGGATGGAATTTATTTCATCACCTTAATCGCAACCAATGAATGCGGTTCGGTCACCACCAGCAGCGAAATCAGCATCGCCACTCCACCTACCGCTGCCTTCAGTGCCAACGCAACCAACGGCTGCGTTCCTTTTGAGGTGCAATTTCAAAACGCATCCTCTTCTAACGCTGTGGGCTTCTTATGGTCCTTTCCCGGGGGTACACCCAACGCCTCGACCGATGCCAACCCGTTGGTCGTTTATGAAAATCCGGGAATCTTTGAAGTGAGCTTAACGGTGTCGAATCCCACCGGAAGCGAAACCTTTGTGCAAAGTGATTTCATCGAAGTGGGGACCATACCAGAAGCCGTTTTCACCTTCCAGGTAGTTGATTCCATCGCCCTTTTCACCGACAATTCAACCAATTCGGCAAGCGCTGCATGGACTTTCGGCGATGGAAGCAGCAGTACGGAGACCAACCCGGCCCATATCTATTCCGCTGATGGGGTCTACACAGTGACCTTGACCGCTTCAAATGAATGCGGAGCCGCAACGACCTCCCAAATTTTAGCCATTGCAACTTCAGTACCCGTTGCCGCATTTACCGCTTCCGCTACCAAAGGCTGCCCTCCTTTTGTAGTGTCTTTTGAAAATTTGTCTTCTCCGAATGCTTTTTCGTTAGAATGGTTGTTTCCAGGCGGTCAACCCGCCAGTTCTAATGAACAAAACCCAACCATAACTTTCAGTGAACCGGGCATTTACGACGTAAGTCTCGTTGCTTCCAATGCTTTAGGTTCCGACACCTTTTCCATCGGGGGCTTCATCGAAGTGAACGAGTTCCCCACTGCCGGATTCGATTTTGAAATTGACGGTTTGCTGGCCAACTTTGCCGAAACTTCCTCGAATGCCGCTGCCCTCCAATGGAATTTCGGCGACGGAATCGAAAGCACCGAGGTGAACCCCAGCCATGAATACCAACAGCCGGGAACGTATTCCGTTACTTTGATAGCCTTCAGTAGTTGTGGGTCGGATACCCTGACCCAACAAATCGAAATTGCCGGAACATCCCCCACCGCCGCTTTCAACGCCGTCAAACGGGAAGGTTGCGCCCCCTTCACCGCGACATTCGAAGACCTTTCGCCCGGGAATCCAACTTCCTGGAACTGGACATTTCCCGGAGGAAATCCCTCCAACTCAACCGCCCAAAACCCGGAGGTCGTTTACGACACAGCCGGCATCTTCGATGTTATTTTGGAGGTTTCCAATGCGGTGGGAACAAATACTTTGGTTTCCAGCCAATTCATTGCCGTAGATGAAGCGCCGACTTCCATTTTCAACTTTGAAGTAAACGGTTCGACGGTATCCTTTTTAAATACCTCTACCAACGCGTCTTCATTTGATTGGATTTTCGGCGATGGAATAAGCAGTTCCGAAAGTTCTCCGGTTCATACCTTTCCAACATTTGGTGATTTTTCAGTTACGCTTACCGCAACCAATAATTGTGGCTCCCGCAGCATCACCCAAATCGTTACAGTAGTGGTTGATAATGTGGCAGAAATTCCCGGCATCGAACAATTCGTGCTTTTCCCGAACCCCAATGACGGGCAGTTTACCTTATTTTTGAAAGGTCAACCTTTGCCTGAACTGGAAGTCCATTTCTACAATTTATTGGGGCAGGGGTTGCTTCGCGAAGAAGTTGATTTCTCCGGAGGTTTGTTGACCAAACAATTCCAATTCGAGCAATTGCCGGCAGGGGTCTATTTCGTGCAATTGCGGTCGGGCAATCAGGCTTTGTACCGGAAGATTGTGGTTGAATAATTTCTACTTTTGGCATTAATTTCCAAAATCATAAACGTCTCTCATACAAACCCATCAACACTTTCTCCGGTGTCATCGGCGCCGAGAATTTTTCCAATTTTAGTTTTGGGTTGAACGCCCTCATGGCATCCAAAAGGGCGAAATAAGCTCCGATGCCGTACATCAAAGGGGGCTCGCCGACAGCCTTTGAACGAAAAATAGCCATGTCGGTGCCGTCGGTATTTAAAAAACGGACCTCTATTTTTTTGGGCACCGCATAAATATCGGGGACTTTGTAGGTGGAAAGGGCATTTGACAGCAAACGCCCTTCCCGGTTGTAAAGCAATTCCTCGACCGTCATCCAACCGATGCCCTGCACGATGCCGCCCTCCGTCTGTCCGAGGTCGATGATGCGGTTCATGCTTGCCCCGTAATCATGGACGACTTTCACGAAATCGAACTCATAAGTTCCTCTGATGCAGTCTATTGTAGCCGCAACGATGGCGGTGCCATAAACGTGGTAAGCGAAGGGATGCCCTTTTTCCCTGGCTTTATCAAAATGAATTTTGGGGGTGGCATAATGCCCGTGGGCGCTCAAATTGACGCGTTTGAGGAAGGCCTTTTGAATTAATTCCTCCCATTGCAAATCCGTTTTTTGACCATTTACATGAACGAAAGCATTCATTAATTGAACTCCATCGGAAGCTGCCAATCTCAATTCTTCCGTTGCTACTTCTTTTAGGCGCTCCAAAATTTGGCGGCAGGCTATCGCCAATGCTTTCCCATTCAAATCCGCCGTCGAACTCGCTGCAGAAGGAGAGGTGTTCGCCACCCGGGTCGTATTGGTCGTTTCGATTTTAACCCGTTTGGGCGAAACGGAAAATATGCTCGCAGCGACTTGCACCATTTTAGTGTTTACCCCCTGCCCCATCTCCACCGCCCCGGTGCTAACGCCAATACTGCCATCCGAATAAACGTGCACTAAAGCACGGGCATTGTTCATACTCGTGTTGGTGAAAGATATGCCAAAACAGACGGGCATCAGCGCCAATCCCTTTTTAAACAGCGTATTTTTTTTATTGAAATCAGCCACCTTCCGCCGCAATTTTTTCAATTCATAATCCGTCACGGCAAGGTCCCAACAATTGCGGGCCTCAGGCCCTTCCGCCAATTGCCCGTATGGAAACTCGTCCCCATTTTTGAGCAGGTTTTTTCGTTGAATAATTTCCGCCGGGATACCCAAAGCCCTGGCAGCGTGCGCAATGGCGGCTTCGATGACGAACATAGCCTGCGGGCCGCCAAACCCCCGAAAGGCAGTATTTGGTGGCAGGTTGGTGCGGCAACTGTAAGCGGTGGCGGTCACATTCGGCACGAAATAACTATTGGTCGCATGGAAAAGGGTTCGCTCCATAATGGCTGGGGACAAATCTGCCGCCGCACCGGCATTTTGGTAATAAGTCGCCTCAAAAGAGAGGATGTTCAACTGCCCATCCAAACCAATTTTGTAGTCGGAGGAGTATGGATGGCGCTTGCCGGTCATGCGCATATCATCCATTCGGTGCAAGGCAATTTTGACGGGGCAGTCGAGCAATTTTGCCCCCAAAGCCGCCAGGACACCCCAGGCCGTCGCTTGGTCTTCCTTGCCACCAAAGGCACCTCCGAGGCGGGTGACATCTACTTCAATTTTGTGCATCGGAAGGCCCAAAACCCTTGCCGCTATTCGTTGAACAACCGTGGGTCCTTGCGTGGATGAAGAAATCCGGATGCTTCCATCTTCCATGGGAAAAGCATAGGCACCCTGCGTTTCGATGTACAAATGTTCCTGCCCACCTGTTTCAGCTATCCCTTCAAAAACGTATTTGCATTCCTTAAACGAAGCTTCAGAATCACCCAAACGAAACGTCCGGGGAGGGATAATGAGCTCCCCTTTTTCTTTGGCTTCCCGGGGGTCGGTTATCACGGGCAGCGGTTCAATTTCGACCTTAATTTTTTTCACGGCAGCAGCAGCGATGGCTTCCGATTCGGCGAGGACCACGGCAATGGGCATCCCCACAAAATGCACCTTCGATTCGGACAAAAGCGGTTCGTCCATAATAATACCCCCGATTTGATTCTCACCGGGAATATCTTTCCACGTCAAAATACGCTGCACGCCAGGCAGTCGTTCCGCTTCGGAATAATTGAGCGATGTGATTTTTCCGCGGGCAACCGGTGAACTGAAAACGTTGGCAAAAACAGTCCCAATACGCACCGGAATATCATCCAAATAGATAGACCTCCCGCTAACGTGATTGTGGGAGTCGATGTTTTTGAACCTATCGGCTGCCTTTTTTTGAATTATTTTGGTCTTTTCTTTAGTCATTGGTCATTTATGGTCATTGTTCAACTTTATTATTAATTGAAAATTAGGCATTTACAAAAATCAAGGTGGACAATTTTTTGAAGTCACCTTTTTGAATTCGAAATTCAAATTCTAAGAAATTTGAGAATGAAATGCTTGCATTTCATTCTCCTAAGCCATCCTTTAGTCCTCTTTTCCATTGCTCTAGCCCTCCCTATTCCTTTCCAATGAGCCGCAACTTCGGTTTCCCCTTCCATTGCGCCGCCCTTCAGGGCGGTGAACAAGTTAGTGGAGAACCTGACTTTAGTCGGGCATCCTTTCTACTCCCCGCGGATCTAATAAATGGCTAAAGCCCAAACTTCTAGCATTTTTCACCGCCCTGAAGGGCGGCGCAATGGATTAGCACAATTCATGACCTCAATGGAAAAATGCAATTCACGGAAGATGAATTCAAAAAAAGGAGTTTCATGGAACCATCCCAATAATCTAGGAAATCAATTCTTCCAATTCAATCAATTCGGGAAACAATTCTAAAAAGTGGGCATAAAACAACTGCCTCATTAACAATCGCTTGTATTCAGCAGACCCTCTCGCATCGCTGATAGGCGATATTTCTTCTTGAATCACCTCATTTACCCCCCTCAAGGTCTCGTGGTTCACCGGCTTTCCGGTCAAGGCGGCAGAACTACCCTCTAAATAAAAAGGAATGGGTCCCACCCCACCGGCGGACAAATGCGCCTGTTCAACAATCCCGTTTTCCACTTTTAGCAAACAAGCAGAATTTACACTGGCAATGTCGAGGTGGGTTCGTTTGGAAACTTTTTCGAAATTAAAAAATTCCGAAACCTCAGGGGTTCTGAAATAAAGGGCTTCGATGTACTCACCTTCCCTCAAATCCGTTTTTTTATAACCTTTGAAAAAATGGCGAAGTGGGAGGGTACGCTTTTTGCCAAAATGATTCGGCACCAAACTGCTGTCGAGGGCCAGAAAAAAGATGGTCAGGTCACCGATAGGCGAGGCATTGGCGAGATTGCCAGCAAGCGTACCCATGTTTCGAATCGGAGTAGAGGAAACGAGTTTCATAAAAGCCTCCAGGCGCGGAAATATCCTTTGCAGAAGGGGCGAATGTTGGATGTCGCTTGCGGTACTGGAAGCGCGGAGGTAGCAGTTGCCATTTTTTTCGTAGATGCCTTTTAAATCCATCCTGTCGAACAGATGTTGGCTGTTGGTATGCGGCATTTCCTCCGCCTGCTGGACGAATAAATCTGTTCCTCCACCGAGGAAGGAAGCCTTCCCATTGGATTGAATATCAATAAGTTGAGCGGCAGGGAGTTTCTCCAATCGGCTTTTTATTCCCAAAAAATAAGCTGGCAGGAAATCATTTTTCACCAACCATTCGACCATTCGACTATTCGGTCTTTCCTCAAGTTGTTGGACGATTTCAGCGGCCGCCCTTTCCAAAGATTTGTAGCCGGTACAGCGGCAAATGTTGCCATCCATCGAAGCAAGGGCATCCCGGTAAGTTGGTGGTTTGTCATTCAACAAACAGCCGGTCAAGGACACGGCAAAACCAACGGTGCAAAAGCCGCATTGTGTTCCTCCCTCCTCCACAATGGCTCGCTGCACTGGCGACAAATCATCCATGTTCAAGCCTTCGATGGTGACGAGATGTTTGCCATTCGCATTGCCCAACGGCATCAGGCAGGAGGTCATGCTTTGGTAGTGCAAATTTCCCTGCCGGAGTTCCCCAACAAGCACCGTGCAAGCCCCGCAATCCCCTTCCCGGCAACCGATTTTTGTGCCGTACAGATTCCGATGATAACGAACGAAATCGAGCACGGTACTACCGGTGGGCTGATTGGTTTGGATGTACTGATTATTTAAAATGAATTGTATCATGGAGATGGTTTTCCAGTTTATCCGGGCAAGGGAGAGCTTTCATTCCCCAATATCTTCATTCCACAGCGCCGGATTATCATCGATAAAGGTTTCCATTATTTGAATACAATTTTCGTCGTTTAAAACGACCACTTCCACTCCCCTTTTTTTCAACCATTCTTCTTCACCGAGGAAGGTTTTATTTTCTCCGACGACCACTTTCGGAATGCCGTACAACAAAATAGCCCCGCTGCACATCGAGCAGGGAGAAAGAGTGGTAAAAAGAGTGCAATTCCTGTAAACACTAGCTGATTGCCGTCCCCCATTTTCGAGGGCATCCATTTCGGCGTGCAGGATGGCGCTACCCTTTTGCACGCGTCGGTTGTGCCCCCTACCAATAATTTTGTCTTGGTAAACGAGCACACTGCCGATGGGAATGCCACCTTCTGCAAAGCCTTTTCTGGCTTCGTCGAGGGCAGCTTGCATAAAGGTATTCATTTCAAAAAAATTCTTTTCAATAAGACGATCTCAATAAAAGAGTTTCGAGGTCAGGCAGATAGAGGCTGTCTCATCTCAAAATTATGTGCCAATCACATTTTGCAATCAAATAATCCAAAAATTTTAAGGCTTCCCGTTCTTCAAGGCACTTGCCGGGGAGGGGATCCAATGCCCTTTGCCCCCTGCCCGGTCATCGTCGAAGGAGGTGGGGGCTTTATCTGCTGCCACGTAATCCTGCCAGTTTTCGTCTTTCTTTCCATCATCGCGCCGGACCATACTAATGCAACCATCAACTGGACAAACGAGGGAACAAAGGTTACAACCGACACAGTTTTCTTCGATGATATAAGGGATGCGGACTTGCCCACCTTCAGGCAAACCAATGGCCTGATGGGCGCCATCTTCACAGGCAGTATAACAGAGTTGGCATTCGATGCATTTTGCTGCATCGATTTGGGCGATGACCTTGTATTTTAAATTGAGTTGTTCCCAATTTTGGACGTTGGGAAGGGCTTTTCCAATAAAATCGTCCAATTTTTCAAAACGCTTATCCAGCATGAAGTTTTCCAAACCGGCGGTCAATTCCCGGATGATGCCAAAACCGTAATGCATCACGGCTGTACAAACTTGAACATTGCTGGCACCTAACAACATATGTTCCACGGCGTCCCGCCAATTCTCGATTCCACCGATGCCGGAAATGGGTATTTTGACGCCGGGATGCTGGGCACAATTTTTTACCATATTGAGGGCGATGGGTTTCACCGCGGGGCCGCAATAGCCCCCATTGGTGCTTTTGCCATCTACTACCGGATAGGGAACAAAATGATCCAAATCAACCCCCATCAGGCTTTGAATGGTATTGATGAGGGAAACGGCATCCGCGCCCCCCTCTGAAGCTGCCACGGCAGGCACCGTAACATCGGTGATATTGGGGGTCAACTTTATGATGACCGGCACGGTAGAAACTTCTTTCACCCAGCCGGTGATGGTCTTCAACACATTGGGTTCCTGCCCCACTGCCGACCCCATGCCCCGCTCACACATACCGTGAGGGCAACCAAAATTCAGCTCAATGCCATCTGCCCCCGCGTTTTCAACGTCTTTGACAATCTGATGCCATTCTTCCCTCGATTCGACCATCAACGAAGCCACTACGGCGTGGTTCGGAAAGTATTTTTTGACCTCCTCGATTTCTTTCAAATTATCCGCCAAGGGCCGGTCGGTAATCAATTCGATATTGTTGAAACCCACCATCCGGTTGCTTCGGTAGTTGATAGCACCGTATCGGCTTGAAGTATTAATGACAGGGACGCCGAGCGTTTTCCACACCGCACCACCCCACCCGGCATCGAAAGCTTTCATCACCTGATATCCGGAATTGGTTGGCGGGGCAGAGGCCAGCCAAAAGGGGTTGGGCGATTGGATTCCTGCGAGATTGGCCGTAAGGTTGGGCATAGTTCGAAGGTTAAAAAGTTTGATGATTTATAACTTATTTCAACAAATCCAAAAGAGCAGCCGTCATGGTCGTCACGCCGGTTTTGATCGTCTCTTCAGGTAGTGGTGCGAACTTCGATGAATGCAACGAAGGCAGGGTAATTTCTCCACGGAGGGCCGCATCAATTTTTTCCGGTTCCACGGCACCCAACCAATACATCATTATTGGAATTTTGTCATCGGTTCTTCCATAACGACCAAAGTCTTCTCCGACCATCGCCGGTGGAACGGCAATGACATTATCCGGTCCAATCGTTTTTCGGAATACATTGGAAATTCTGGAAACCAATTCCGGGTCGTTGTAAAGCGATGGGGTGGTTTCATTCCGCACATGGATTTTCGGATATTTTCCTTCCGGCAGACCGGCAGAAATCGCAAGCCCTTTGCAGATTCGGTTGATTTTTTCGATGATCGCGTTGCGCACCTCGTCCGAATAGGAACGCAGCGTCAATTCCAACTTTACTTCATCGGGAATGATATTGCCCTTAGTCCCTCCGTGGATAGAACCGACCGTGACGACGGCCGGGTCGGTGGGCGCTATTTCCCGGCTGACAATCGTTTGCAAATCCAACACGATGCGGGATGCCAGCACCACCGGGTCAATGGTGGTGTGCGGCAGGGCACCATGCCCTCCCTGCCCATAGACGGTGATATCCATCATATCGACATTGGCCATGGAATAGCCGCTGCTATAACCCACTTTACCGGCGGGAAGACCGGCATTGACGTGCAAGGCAATGGCATAGTCCGGTTTGGGGAATTTTTCAAAAAGCCCGTCAGCCAGCATGGCCTTAGCCCCTCCGCTTCGTTCCTCCGCAGGCTGCCCAATGAAAACCACGGTACCTTTCCATTGGTTTTTCAATTCCACCAAAGTCCTTGCCGTTCCCGTCCAAACGGTCATGTGAACATCGTGTCCGCAGGCGTGCATCACGCCAACCGTTTTTCCTTCTGAATCGGTCGTTGTCACATCACTCGCATAGGGCTTGCCCGTTTCTTCTATTACTGGCAAGGCATCCATTTCCGAACGGACGAGGACGGTCTTTCCCTCCCCGTTTTTCAGAACGCCAACCACCCCGGTGCCGCCAACATTTTCTGTGACTTGGTAGCCGAGTTTCCGCAATTCCGAGGCCATGCGTTTGGCAGTATTGTGCTCTGCAAAAGAAAGTTCCGGATGGGTGTGGTAGTGCAGGTACAAATCTTCCAAATACGAATAATCCGTATCGAGCTGTTTTGACAGTTCTTCCCGGATGTCCTTTTGAGCTGATAGAGAGAAAATGGCACAGAATGCCATAATAGTGAAGATTATTTTTTTCATAGTTTTCTTGAATTTTGATAAAAAATGGTCTCGACAATCTTAGCCTGCAAGGTAGCAATTCTATTTTTCTCAAAAAAAAAGACGTTCTTTGAAAATCCTAAAGAATTTGACGTGGAAAACATAGATGCCATAAAAATCAACTTTAATCCGGACCAACTTTTGGTGTTGAACATTAGTCTGGCCTTTCTGATGTTTGGCGTAGCGTTAAACATTCGATTGGGCGATTTCAAGAAAGTATTCCGACAACCCAAAACGGCCCTCGTCGGTCTTTTCTCCGAGTACCTCTTGCTGCCGATTCTTACCTTGATGCTGGTTTTTATTTTTCGACCGGCGACTAGCCTTGCCTTGGGGATGGTCTTGATTGCTTGTTGTCCCGGAGGCAATGTTTCCAATTTCATGGTGCATCTGGCTAAAGCGAATGCAGCGCTTTCCGTCATTCTCACTTCCGTCACTACTCTTGCGGCCGTCATTGTCACGCCCCTTGCTTTTGGGCTTTGGTCCGGCATGGTACCCCATTCCGATTCCTTTTCGCAACACCTGTTTGTAGATCCGGTGAACATGGTCAAAACAATTGGCCAATTGGTGCTCGTTCCGGTTGCCCTGGGAATGCTTGTCAACTATCGGTTTTCGGGTTTGACCAAAAAAATAGAACGCCCGATTCGGATTCTCTCCATCCTCATTTTCTTGGGGTTTGTTTTATTCGCCGTCATCGGCAATTATGAAAACATCAAAAATTACCTGCACTTGGTCTTCCTTTTAGTACTGATTCACAATGGTTTAGCTTTATTGACAGGTTATTGGTTTGCTCGGGCCAATGGTTTGCAGAAGAACAATGTGCGAGCCATTTCAATCGAAACGGGCATTCAAAATTCGGGTTTGGGACTAATTCTGGTTTTCAACTTTTTCGACGGATTGGGCGGCATGGCCCTGATACTGGCATGGTGGGGGGTGTGGCATTTGATTTCCGGTTTTGCCTTGGCAATGTGGTGGAGTCGAACTTCGGCAAGTTGAATCGTTGTCCCAACATCATTTAGTCTTTGGGGAAAGTAACCCTTCGACTCAATGGCCAATTTTTACTTTTTTCCCATTTTTATAAGCGACTACAAAAGCATCGTAAAAGCCTTTCTGACGAATTATTTTTTTGGCTTTAATGGCTTCCGGTAGCGATTCGAAAGCGCGGGCTTGGTATTTGAAATACCCTCCTTCCCGAATGACTTCAATTGGGTAGGGTACCCTACTCCATCGTCCTTTTTTAATATCAATTTCATGGACAGAAGCTGCCAATTGAACCCTGAATTGAATAGCAGGCTCGGCAGGGGCGGCAACGGCGATTGGCTCAAGAGGCACGATTTTAGGAAGGTCGGGAACTGGTTCTGCGGAAATACTTTTTGATTGAACTTCCTCTGAGACGACCCGTTTTGGAGTCTCCAATGCTTTTTTTGCCGTGCCCTCGGCTTTTTCGTAATGGCCGATTTTAGACATCTTTACCGGCAGCGTAAGCGGTGCAGAAATTCCGGTTTCGACCCCTCGCTTATATTCGCGAAAGGCATCGAAAATAGCTTTGGCAATCTGCTTTTGCCCATATTCAGTTCGCAGAAAATTTTCATCGTGGTGGTTGGTCAAAAAACCCGTTTCGACCAAAACGCTTGGCATGGTCGTCTGATGAAGCACCAAAAACCCAGCTTGCTTCACCCCTCTGCTGTGTTCGTGTCCGCCTTCGCTTATTTTTTCTTCCACCTTCTCGGCAAACAGAATGCTTCGCTCTAAATAAGCATTTTGAACCATTGACAGCACGATGTGGGCCTCGGCGGAATTGGGGTCAAAACCGTAAATGCTCTCGTAATTATCTTCCAATAAAATGGCCGCGTTTTCCCGTTTGGCTACTTCCAGGTTTTCTTCGGCTTTGTGCAGCCCCAAGACGTAGGTTTCTGTCCCCTTGATAAGGGATTGGTTAGAAGATACCGCATTGCAATGAATGGAAATAAACAGGTCCGCCTTGTTTTTGTTGGCTATTTCAGCGCGCTTATAAAGAGGAATAAAGGTATCGTCGATCCGGGTAAAAATGACTCGAATATCGGGGAAAGCGTCCCGAATGGCATAGCCGGTCAGTTTAGCTATTTCCAGAGCAATATTTTTTTCAATTGAATTCTTGCCCGAACAGCCCGAATCATGCCCCCCATGACCGGCATCAATTACGATAGTTTTTATATGGTATTCACCTCCATTGGTTCTCTTATCTTTGATACCTTTGCCGGGCCCTTTTTCAGCCATTACATAGACGGGATTTGCCACTTGGTCCATATTTGGCTCAATAATATCGACGCCTATTTCACTTCCACGGGGAATGTTAAAATTTGGCAAATGAATGGGAATCAGAAAAAAAAGGAGCGTTGATGGGAGTAAATAAGTTTTCATCATAAAGATAAAATGAATGGTGGAGTATCAAATAGTCTACAAGTTAAAGTGCCTCTTCAAGTTACACATTAAATTTGATTCACTCCAACAGCCTTGATTTCGAATCAAATTAAATTGTTGACAATCAATCATTTTCATCAAAACCCAACGGACAAAATAAGTTAATATTTATTTGAAAACAAAAATTTTAATACTATTTCACATTATTATACCTTCTTTAACGGGATTAGTAGCACAGGTGTTTCCGGGCGGCACATCCGACTCGATTCCAAAGAAAGGAGACTTACCTATATATCTCGATTCTGCATATACTCATCCCAATTCTTTTTCACCACAAGGCGACACTTCAAAAGTGGATTTGGCGGGGGTTGAACTTTCGGACGACGCCTTGGATTCAAAAGTCGAATACGATGCGCAAGATTCGATGTTTTTTGATATTAAAAACAAAAAAATCCACCTCTATGGTCAAGCAGTTGTAAAATACCTCGAGATGAACATCGAGGCCGAACACATAGTCATCGATTGGGAAAACAGCACCATTACGGCAGAAGGAAGGAAGGGATTCAAAGGTAAAATAATCGGAAAACCAAAATTCACCCAAAAAGATCAAACGTTCAATGCCGGCCGCTTGCGCTACAATTTTAAAACCAGCAAAGGGATTATTTACGACGCCAGGACGATGCAGCAGGGAATGAACGTTATTGGCACCAAAACTAAATTCGTCGGTGCCGGAAAAGATACCACCCGCGACGATGTCATTTTCAACAGCAATGCCATTTTTTCGACCTGCGACTTGGAGCATCCCCATTTTGGCATTCGGAGCAAAAAGCAGAAAATTATTCCCAACAAGGTGGCGATAGTTGGGCCTTCCAATCTCGAAATTGCTGGGGTGCCCACCCCGATTTGGTTGCCCTTCGCTTTCTTTCCCTTGAAAAAAGGAAAACGCACGGGTTTGATTTTTCCAAGAGATTATGAGTTCTCGGAACAATGGGGCTTTGGTCTTCGCAATATGGGTTGGTTTTTTCCGATTAACGACGAATGGGACCTCACGGCTACCGGAGATATTTATTTTAAAGGAACCTTTGGCATCAACCTCAGGACAAGGTATAGAAGGCGATACAAATACAACGGCAGCCTTGCCATAAGTTTTGCCGACCGGCGTTCAGACGGCCCCGACGGAAGACCGATTTTCAGTAAATCGTCCAGCTTGCGGTGGAGGCACAATCAAGACGCTAAGGCCCATCCTACTCGAACGATTGGTGGGAGCATCAACATCCAAACCAGCAGTTTTCAGAGCGTGACTCAGAACGATGCTCAATCGGTTTTGCAGGGATCTCTGAACTCCAATATGTCCTACCGGCAGAGTTTCGGCGGTGGGCTTTACACCCTCTCAGCCAGTTTCAATCACTCCCAAAATACGCGCACCCGCGATGTTCGAATCAACTTTCCTAACCTGACCTTCCAAATGAAACAGGTCTTCCCTTTTAAACGAAAAATACGCACCGGTAAGGAACGTTGGTACGAAAAAGTTTCCCTCCGCTATACCGGTGAAATTCGAAATCAGATAAGCGCCAAGGATACCACTCTTTTTACCAAAAAAACTCTGGAAGATGCCAAATACGGCGTCCGTCACACCTTAAACACGGATGTCAGTTTTAATGTGTTGAAATATTTCAATGTCTCTCCCCGCATCAATTACAAGGAAGTCTGGTATTTCAATACTCTTCGCAAAGAATTTGACCCGACCCTGGATATTAGAGTGGATACTATTTTCAATCTGGATTCTTCTGAATTTATAGTGAACGTAGATACGCTTGGAGTTCGTGGAGTTACAGAACATCAGAAGTTTGGGTTCAAACCCCTCCGTCTGTACGATTTCAGTCTGAGTGTAAATACCCGTATTTTTGGAACCATTCAATTTAAGAAAGGGGGCTGGCTGAGAGGAATCCGGCATGTCATTCAGCCAAATATCTCCTTTGGTTATACGCCAGATTACACCAAACCAAGGCGAGGCTACTTCAGAACCGTACAAACGGATTTGGAAACGGATAATGTAGAGCGCTACAATATTTTTCAAAAAGGCATCTTCGACAAACCCTCCGCTTCCGGACGTCGCATGGCCCTGAGTTATTCAATCACCAACAATATCGAAGCAAAGATTTATTCCAAAAAAGATTCGACGGAGAAAAAAGTGAAATTGTTCAGAACCCTGTCGCTGAGCGGAAGTTACAACTTTGCGGCAGATTCCCTTCGCTGGAGTTTCATTCGCATTTCCGGCAATACCACTTTTTTCAACGGCATGACCACCTTCCGATTTGGGATGACCTACGACCCCTACGATGTAGATTCAAAGGGCCGACGCATCAACAAATTCTATTTCAACAGGACGAAAAAACCCCTCCGCTTTGTGGAATCCAATTACGGCTTTGC
>CAZJYF010000002.1:0-30787 GCA_964549665.1 uncultured Saprospiraceae bacterium | reverse complement strand
GACCTGGATACCGTAGAATCCCATTTTACACAAGAAGGTGAAGAACGCTTTGTTCGGGTCATCAAATCGCCGGTTCGCAATTCGAAAGGCAAAATTACCGGGATTCAGGGAATCTTTTGGGACATCACCAAACAAAAGCTGGCAGAGGAAAAACTTCAAAAGAGCCAAAGGCGATTATCCCAGGTGTTGGATGCTACTACTGAGGGTGTGTGGGATTGGAATATTCAGACTGGGGAGGTCTATTTCAGCCCTAGGTGGATAGAGTCCCTTGGGTATTTCCCAGACGAAGTAATACCGCACGTTAGTTTTTGGGAAAGTGTCGTGCATCCGGATGACCTGCCCCGGCTTCGAAAAGTATTGCAAGATCACCTCGAAGGCAATGCCGAAAGTTATTCTTTCGAAAACAGACTTCGAATGAAGTCGGGCGAATACCGGTGGAACCTCGACCGTGGAAAAGTTGTAGAGTGGGATGCCACCGGCAAACCGCTTCGCATGGTGGGAACAGATGTTGATATAACGGAGCGTAAGAAAGCGGAAGAGGCATTGAAGGCAAGCGAAAAGAATCTTCGATCAATAATAGATTCCGAACCGGAATGCGTGAAAACCATTACTGCGAATGGGATTTTGCTCGATATGAACCCTGCGGGACTGGCCATGATAGAAGCTGATTCTATAGAAGAGGTAAGAGGAAAGGATATCCTAGACCTCATGTTACCGGAGCATCGCAAGGCGTTTAAAGCCTTGAATAAGCGAGTATTCCAAGGCGAATTTGGTGAATTAGAGTTTCAAATTGAAGGACTTAAGGGTACCCGTCTTTGGGTGGAAACATATGCTACTCCATTATTTGATGAAAATGGTAAAGTGAAAGCGCATCTCGCAGTAACTAGAAACGTCACCGAGCGAAAACAAGCGGAAGAAGCGCTGCTTGAAAGCGAAAAACGATATCGCAGCCTGGTGGAACAAATACCGGATGGCGTTTATCGGAGCACGCCGGAAGGCAGGTTTATTGATGTGAATCCGGCCATGGTAGAGATATTAGGTTACGAAAGCAAAGAAGCTTTGCTGGCGGTAGATATCAAAAAAGAGCTCTATTTTGAAGACCAGGATAGGGATGAGTTGAATGAATCTTTAAAGGAAGCGGCAGGAAATGACTTTCAAATTTTCCGCATGCGCCACAAAGAGGGGCATGAAATCTGGGTGGAAGATCACGGCAGATTGGAGTACGACGATGGCGGAAATGTGCTCTATCACGAAGGCATTTTGCGCGACATTACGGAGCGCAAGCGGACGGAAGAGGCGCTTATGGAGAGCCATAAAAGGTTGCTGAAAGCCGAAGAAATCTCCCACCTGGGATTTTTGGATTGGAATATCAAAACCGATGATATTTTTCTGTCGGATGAGGTTTGCCGCTTGTACGGACTTGAACAGGGTAAACGGTTCAAGGCAAAGGATTTTTCTGCCATAGTAGCGTATCCCGATGACTTGGAATATATGCAGCAGAATTTGGAAGCGGCTATCCGCGGGGAGAAAGACTATAAAATTGACCATCGCATTATTCGCACCGATGGGGAAGTGATTTGGGTGCATGTACAGGCCGATATTACCCTTGACGCGGAGGGGAACCCGCAAAGACTGCTGGGAACCATCATGGACATAACCGAGCGCAAGCGAGCAGAAGAGAAGTTGAAAGCGAGCGAAGAGCGTTTTCGTTCGCTATACCAAAAAACGCCCGTCATGCTGCATTCTGTAAATCGCGAGGGGCTCTTGATTGGCGTTAGCGATTACTGGCTCCAAAAATTAGGTTATACGCGCGAGGAGGTTATTGGTCACTCCCCTGCTGAATTTTTGACGGTTGCATCCCAACAACAGGCTTTAGAAGTAAATATCCCGGAGATATGGGATCGGAGAGCTACTAAAAATATTCAATACCAGTTCCTTAAAAAGGATGGGGAGATAATGGACGTTGAGCTCTCAGCCATCACGACGAAGGATGCAGAAGGAGAAGATTTGGCTTTGGCAGTGCTCATTGACGTCACGGAGCGCAAGAAGATAGAGCAGAAGTTGTTGGAAAGCGAGCAGCAATTTCGAGCGATATGTTCTACGGCCAATGACAGCATTATGATGATGGATGTTGCAGGAAAGATCACCTATTGCAATGAAACTTCGGAAAAGATGTTTGGTTATCCGGCGAATCAGATGATCGGCAATTCGCTGCATAACCTCCTTACCCCGAAAAGATACCGGAAAGCTTTTGAGGAGGGGTTCAAAGTTTTCAAGAAAACGGGAAATGGGCCTGGCATTGGAAAGCAGCTCGAATTGTCCGCCCTAAGGAGCGACGGAACCGAGTTCCCAATCGAGTTGTCGCTTTCGGGGGTGAAATTAAAAGGGGAATGGAACGGCATCGGCTTCGTACGGGATATCAGCCAGCGCAAAATAAACGAAGAGGAGTTGCAAACCATGTCGTACGCGCTGGAGCAAAGTGCCAATGTGGTAGTTATTACAGACCCCCAGGGCAACATCGAATATGTCAATCCAAAGTTTACCGAAATAACCGGCTATACCCTTGAAGAAGCCATCGGACAGAATCCGCGCATTTTGCAATCGGGCAATACACCTAGGGAAAAATATAAAAAACTGTGGAATTCCCTTAGGAATGGGGGCGAATGGAGGGGCGAGTTTCAAAACCGAAAAAAAGACGGAACGCTCTATTGGGAGTCCGCTTCCATTTCGGCGGTCAAAGACAAAGCGGGAAATATCACCCATTTTTTGGCCATTAAAGAGGACATCACAGAGCGCAAGAAGGCCGAAGATGAAAGGGCACTGCTTGAAGAACAATTGCGCCAAGCACAAAAGATGGAAACCATGGGAAGGCTGGCAGGGGGAATTGCCCACGACTTCAACAACATACTGCAAGCAATCCACGGCTATGTGGATATGTGCCTGGAAGATTTGGACCCGGAAAACCAGGTTCACGAAGATTTGACGGAGGTGATGAAAGCGACCAACAGGGCCAAAGACCTGGTGAAGCAAATTCTGGCCTTCAGCCGCCGGGATGCACAGGAATACAAACCCATAGAGCTCCATCTCATCGTGCGGGAAGCGATACAATTACTGAAAGCTACGCTGCCTCCTGATATTGAAATTCGTCAAAATATCAACAACCATTGCTCTGCCGTTTTGGCCAATCAGGGGCAGATCCATCAAGTCGTGATGAACCTTTGCACCAATGCTGCTCATGCCATGAAAGAAAAGGGTGGGGAGTTAAAGGTTTGTTTGGAGATGGTAACCCCCGATGCCGCTTTTGTGCAAGCCCATCCAAAGTTGAGTGCTAATAAATATGTGCAACTCACCATCATCGACCAGGGGGTTGGTATGAAGAGGGAAGTCATGGACCGCATTTTTGAGCCTTTTTATACCACCAAAGGAGTGGGGGAAGGAACGGGGCTTGGTCTTTCCGTGGTGCATGGCATCGTACAATCTCATGGAGGAGATATTTCGGTGGAAAGCGAAGTGGGGAAAGGGACCACCTTCTGCGTGTATTTCCCTGCGGTGGAAATAGCAGTCGAAGAAACCAGTAATGAGGAGGAAGGACCCGAGCTTGGGAATGAAAATATTCTGTTTGTCGATGACGAAGAAATGGTATCCACCGTGATTGCCCGCATTCTGGAGCGAAGCGGCTACAATGTTACTACGGAGAGCAATGGGCCAGACGCCCTGCAAACCTTCCAGGCCAGCCCGGAGAAATTTGACCTTGTTATTACCGACCAGATGATGCCTAAAATGACTGGTGTGAAATTTGCTAAAGAATTGCTGAACCTCCGCGCCGATTTGCCCATCATTCTGCTGTCGGGATTCAGCGAGTTGGTGACCCCCGAAAATGCAAAAGCCATGGGAATTAGAGAGTTCGTGAAAAAGCCCGTTGTGGCCAGTGAGCTGGCAAAAACAATCGCCAACGTAATGGATGGAAAGCGGAACAATAAAAAATAAAGGTACTTCCACTGATGATGAGGAATGGTGAAGTGCGATAATGTTTTGGCGCCTCGATAGTCGGAAACCTTATTATCAATGCTTCCTATTGTCGCCATAAATCATTATCGCATTGCTTCATTTCCACTAAAATAACAGTAGATCCAAAAATAATATTATGGCACAAATTCTTGTAGTAGATGACGATTTTCAAATCTTGGCAATGCTGAAAAGGACACTGGAAAAAACCGGATATGAGGTTTTCACGGCCATCAATGGAAAAGAGGCCATGAAATGTATCCACCAAAAACCACCGGACTTGGTCATCACAGACCTGATCATGCCGGAAAAAGAAGGGATAGAAACGATAATTGAAATCCGGCAATTATTCCCTGACCTGAAAATTATTGCTATGTCGGGTGGTGGAAGAATAGTGCCTGAGCATTTTTTGGCAATTGCCAAAACCATCGGGGCAGACAAGATATATGCCAAACCCTTTGACCGGAAAGAATTGCTCAAGGGAGTGAGAGAACTCCTTGCCGCCTGAATTTTCTTAACCTCATTCCTTAAATTTTTGCACTACCTCCCTACGCGCTCAAAAAATGCCGCGGTGGTGTCCTGTCTCAAAAAATACAAAATAGCTTGCTCCAAGTTATTTTTTTTCATTTCTTCGTACCGGATAGTCAACAGTTGAAAAAAGGCTCAACAATAGCCCGCATGGTGGGAGGGGTCGATGCGGAGCGGAGTAGCCTCTCCTGAAACTTTATCCCAAGCGGGAACTTGTTTTTTAAAAATTCCGTAACGACATAAAAAGCCTGTTTTTCCATGCTTTCTATCACGGACACCAAACCGGAACAGCTCGAAGCTATTATTCAAATGGAGCGGGAAGACGCGCACTTCATCTGCCCTTATACGAGACCGCAACATCTCCAATTAATAAAAAGCCAAAGCGATAGGCACCTTTCTGTTATGAGAAAGGGGGATAATGTAATGGTCGGTTTTTTTATTTTGCAAGGCATCAAGAGTTCGGATAAATGTCTTCAATTTCGGCGCATCGTCATAGCGGCCAAGGGCTATGGTTATGGCAAAAAGTGTTTGCAATGGGCAAAAAAATATTGCTTTGAAGAATTAAAATTTCACCGAATTTGGCTGGATGTTTTCACGGATAATGTGCGCGCCATTCATCTTTACGAAACCGAAGGACTTCAAAAGGAAGGAATATTGAGAGAAGGCATCCGCCGGGGTTCGGAATTTCGGAGCCTTTATATCTTTTCCATGCTGGAAAGCGAATATTTTCAATAAATCATCCTCCATCCCAACTCATTTCATCCATTATCTACAATACTTCCTACGTCAAATTGAAGGCGGAAATCGAGGCCTATCTAACGGGGGAAGGTCTGTGGGTGAAGACCAAGGGAATCAATAACTGGGCGGGTAATCTTAGCTAGCACTCGCTGGAGAGCTTCCACATTTTAGCTGAAACGCGATTGGAGAAATGGACTGGATTCGAAACCGTCCCATTGAATTTGAAATCAAAAACGGGAAGTGCGTGGATTTGATTAGCTGGATTGAAGAAAGGTCGGAAATAATCGAACGGACAGAAGATTGGGAGGAGATCTTTTTGGAAGAAACGTTCGAGACGGCGGAAAGTATTTCTTTTTTCCCGCTCCGATTGTCGGGGCATCTAGCCTGTCAACAGGGGCAAATAAATGATCATCGAAGATTAATGCTGAATTGATTCTCAATCAATTACAAACTATTGCAAGGTGGAATTTCACTCATTCCTGGGGCATTTTTTTTTTATAAATTCTATTAATTCCTGGTGAGAATCCATTAAAACCTGGGTGACTTCAAACAACTTTTCGAAATTGATGATCACCATTTGCATATCTTTTGGCAATTCTTCCAAGGTCTTCATTTTGAAGCAATGGTAGCAGTGCAAACTCTCTAGAACTTCCTTTAATTCTTGCGCCCGGTTGGTAAACTCATTCAAAATCGGCATCTCGAGGTGGGATATTTGCAAACCGTTTTCATGGGCTTTGGCCTTTTGAAAATTGTCTTCCGGCTGTAGGTCTCGTTTGGTAAGGTCTAAAATCGAAACGCCAAAGAAATTGGAAAATTTGAGGAGGTTGCAGATTTTGGGTTCGGCTATTCCTTTTTCGTAGGAGGCTATGTTGCCTCTGTTGAGACCAATTTTAAAAGCGAGTTCCTCCTGGCTGAGACTCATGCGCTTGCGCAAACAACGAATGTTATTGCCCAGGAAGATTTTGGAATCATTTTTTACCACCTTCATATGTTATCCTGCTTTCATTAACCGGAAATTCGACTGATGCACTTTCCTGTTAGACAAGTTGTAGGCTTATTTCTAAGAAAATACATCATTTTGGAAAACGTTTTTCCTAACCTAAAGTTTAGCCATGCTGACAATTGTTAAAGAAATTATAAAATTGTCAAAACAAAGTCTAAATTGGTAAAAATATTTGCAAGTTTTGCGTTAAAGGGATATGTTTGTGAAAAATAATTACAAAAAAATTCCCTAATAGCGTTCAGTTTTTGGAATTTCAGTATTGTTTCGCATCAAACTAAAAAGAAATTCAAAAAGTACGACAATTTAAATCCAAAAGTTGAATTTATAAATCACCTCTTTATTATGACTACCATTTATAAGCAATTAGACCAGGTCAACAATTCTCTCAGGGCTTTCTCCATAAAGCTTACCGGTAATCAGGCCGATGCCTACGATTTGTACCAAGATACTGCTTTGCGAATTATTTCCAATGCCGATAAATTCAAACCGGATACCAATTTTAAAGCATGGGCGGTGACCATCATGCGAAATATTTTCATCAATAACTACCGCAAAAAAGTGCGCAGAGGTACTATTCTCGACCAAACGCCGAATAACTATTACATCAATTCCGGTGAACATGTCATTGAAAATGATGGGATAAGCGACGCTTCTTATAAAGAATTGTTGCGCATGGTGAGCCGATTGCCGGAAGAATTCAAGCGTCCTTTCTGGATGGCGTTCAAAGGATATAAATACGACGAGATTGCGGAACAATTGGAAGCCCCACTGGGAACGATTAAGAGCCGGATATTCTTTGCAAGAAGGAAATTGCGAAAAATGTACGCGACAGCGAATCAAATAAGAGCATAATATATACTTAGTGAGCGTAAGGTATTAAAGGGCCGGGCAATTTTGTCCGGCTTTTTTTTTGCGTTTTTATTGCGATCCTTTTGGCTGGGCATTTATTTGAATACGACGGGATTTTTTTCAGACTTGTGCCAACTTTATCGGGAAACCAGAATGAAAGTGGTTTTGTATAGGAAAGCCAGGGTGTCAAAAGTGGAAAATCTGGAGGGACTGTTTGGAGCACCTATTCAGGTGAATATTAATGGCTTGGAAAGAAAAAAGTTTTGCAAAATTATCGTTTGAGCCATCAAAACGAAGGGGGAAAATTCTCAAAAAAAAATGAAAGAGGCTGGAATGAATGTCTGCGAAATAAAAAGGATCTGGGGGGAGGTCAATCCTCCCAGGTTTTCGAAGAAAACCAACCGGAAGGGCCTTCTTCTCTTTTTTCCAGCGTTCTGGTTTCTTTCGTTTTTTCAAAAATATCTCTGTCCAGAAAAAAACTGTCACCTCGTTCTATTTGCCCTGCCTGCTGCTGTTCCCAGGAGGGAATCGTTTTCTTTTCATCCTGTTCTACTTCGTCTTTGAACCAAAAAGAGGCAAACAAACCGACAAGTCCTCCCATTAAGTGACTTTCCCAGGAGATACCTTCCTGGCTTGGAAGAATTCCCAAAAAAAAGCCGCTGTACAAGAAGGTCACTATTAGAGCAAGAACAATAGATTTTAAATTTCTCCTAAAAATGCCGCTCCAAAAAACAAAAGCCAACAGTCCATAGATAACGCCACTTGCCCCAATGTGAAATACCGGACGCGCAAATAACCAAACGGCAGCCCCGGTGAGCAAATATATCATTGTGAAACTCTTGACAGCTACTCGCGGGTAGAAAAACAGGATCATAGCCGATAGGACGAAAAGCGGCGCAGAATTGGAGATGAGGTGCGGAAAACTACCGTGAATCAATGGCGAAAACAAAATGCCCCGCAGCCCCAAAATGGTGCGAGGATAAATACCCAAAATGCCCAAATCTATCGAAGTGAAAAATTGTAGCAAATGAATTGCCCAAAGCAAAACTATAAACTTGAATGGCAGTTTTAAACTTTTCCAAAATTTGTTCGGCTTTACTTCCACAGATAATAATTGAATTGTTGAAATCGGTACAATGCTGTCGAATATAAGTGTCCGAGTTTTTTTAGCTTTACAAAATCAAGCCAGAATCTCGACCATTTCCAGCAAAACCGGGTTGATGTCGTCGTTGTGTTTTATGGCTTGTTCAAAAGCCGTATAGGTTATAGCCCTATTTACGATGCCGATCATAATATCGCTTTTCCCGTTCAAAAGGGCTTTAACAGCTTCCATCCCCATCCTGCTCGCATTCACTCTTTCCATGCAGCTCGGCCGCCCGCCTCGTTGAATATGCCCCAGGATAGAGACCCGGATGTCGTAAAAATTAAATCGCTTTTTTACTTCTTTGGCAACTTTGAAAGCCCCTCCTGCGTGGTCGCCCTCGGCGACGATGACAATGCTGGAAGTTTTCTTTCGTTTTTGTGAATTCATTTCCAGCGTTTCAATCAGCTTGTCCATGTTGGTGCGGCTTTCGGGCACTAAGACAACCTCTGCCCCCGTAGCGATGCCGCTCCGCAAAGCAATAAACCCGGCATCTCTCCCCATCACCTCGATGAAGAACAAACGGTCGTGTGCGTTGGCGGTGTCCTTAATATTGTCGATGGCATTCATCGCCGTATTGATCGCCGTGTCGTAGCCGATGGTGAAATCCGTTCCATTGAGGTCATTGTCAATGGTTCCGGGACAGCCGACAATGGCGATGTCATCGTATTCCTGCAAAAAAACATTCGCCCCGGTAAATGTGCCGTCGCCTCCGATGGCTACCACCCCTTCGATACCTGCTTTTTTGAGATTATCATGGGCAATTTTTCGCCCCGCTTGGGTGCGAAACCGCTCACTCCTGGCCGTCCTCAAAATGGTTCCTCCTCTTTGGATAATGCCACTGACGGAATGAGAGTTCATTTCGAAAAAATCGGCATCCATCATCCCTTCATAACCTCTTCGAATGCCAACTACTTCCAGGTCAGTATGCAAAGCCATGCGCACCACGGCGCGAATGCAGGCATTCATGCCCGGAGCATCACCACCTGATGTCAATACAGCAATCTTTTTCATCTTGTTTTCTTTCTTTTTAATTGAACCGCCGACGTACTAATTTGATGAAATTCGTTGCTTTTTTCTTCTTCCCCTTTGCGGTCCATTTGTACTTTATAGACACATGATTAATTAAATAGGCCTTTGCCTGTTCGAAATTGTCCAAGTTGTTAAGCGTATCAATCACCTCATCATACACTGGCTTTTCACCACCGAACAATTCATTAATAGTAAATATTCTTTCGTTGATACCCATTGCTTTTTTCAAATCTTTGATGGGCATCGCACTCAGTTTATCGGAAAGTTCCTTGGCTTTGGGAATTTTGAAAAGACTCTCCAATTCTTCGTCATCAACTTTAGGTTTGGCGCTCCGACTCGGCGTTTTAGCATCGGAAACGGCGGCTTCGGATTCTGCGAATTGTTTTAGCGAATCAGACAATTCAATAAGTCTTGGCGCATTGTAAGATTTAGCAGAAGCGGGGGTTTCTTTTATCTCTTCTGTTTGTGCCAATTCCGGTTCGGAAGATGATGTCTTTTGCGGGACTTCTTTTTTAGGTTCGGGGCAAGGCGCAGGCTCAATTATTTCTGGTTTGGGTTCAGTTGCCCTTTTGGGAACAGGCGTCTGTTCGAGGAAAATATCGTAGAGTTGTCGAACGTAATCGAGCATCAGGTCTTTTTCGATGGGGGTTATATGTTCCTTGTCAGCCCCCATGCTTTTGTGCAGTACGTTGATTTTTTTTAGAAGAATTTTCGCTTTTTGTAGATCCATGATAATTGAGTTGGCAATTGCTTATTTTCGATTAGGTGTTTTAAGTAGGAAGTCCTAATTTTGGCTGCCGATAGGATGGCGAATATTTTTTTGGGAAATTATGAAAAACAGCTTTTCTCAACCAAGTGGCAAATGTAAAAATTTTGATACACAAATGAAACAACTCCTTTGGACCAAAGAGGTTCGCTCGGCAAAGCGATCTTTTTTGAAAAATAAAAAACCTAAATCTACTGAATATGTTTCTGGAGCCTCACTTTAAAGGACAACGCAGTGGTTGGATAGAAGTTATTTGCGGCTCGATGTTTTCCGGGAAAACGGAGGAATTGATTCGCCGGTTGAAAAGAGCAAAAATCGCCAATCAACGGGTCGAGATATTCAAACCCCATTTGGACACCCGTTATGACGAAAAAAAAGTGGTGTCGCACGATGCCAATTTTGTTTTGGCTACCCCGGTGAGGACTTCCCGGAAGTTATTGGAATTGACGGAGGGCATTGAAATAATCGGCATCGATGAAGCCCAATTTTTTGATTTGGAATTGCCGGATATTTGTCAAAAGTTAGCCTTCAAAGGCAAACGGGTCATCATCGCCGGTTTGGATATGGATTTCAAAGGCCGCCCTTTCGGTCCCATGCCGAACTTGCTTGCCGTAGCTGAATATATTACAAAGGTTCATGCCATCTGCCAACAATGTGGCAATCTTGCCACCCACTCCTACCGCCTTTCCAGCGAAGAGGATACCGTCGTTATCGGCGAAAAAGAAATTTACGAAGCTCGTTGCCGCACCTGCTATCTAATGGGCAATATTTTGAATTTGAATGTTTGAAATCGAATATCCACTGATTTACTTTATCAACTCTTTTCTTTCAAAGGGTTGGAGGTTCTTGAAAAGTGTCGAATTTTTTTACGAACGAACGCAATTCATCAACAGAGTCATTTTTATATTAAACAAGCTGATCATGACAATGCCAGACCACGTCACCAAAAAACAACTCGATGATTTTATTGAGCGTGCCTTGAAAGAAGATATTCCAGAGGAAGACTATACCACGCTAGCTTGCATTCCCGCTGATTCGAAAATCAGGGCCCAATTGTTGGTCAAAGACGTCGGCGTGATTGCGGGGGTAGAGATAGCCGAGCAAATTTTTAAAAATGCCGATGAATCGGCTGTTTTCCAAAGCCTGTTGAAAGACGGCACAGCGGTTCGTTTTGGTCAGGTAGCCTTTCAAGTCGAATGCAATACGAGAGCATTGTTAAAAGTAGAGCGCTTGGTGCTCAATATCATGCAACGGATGAGCGGAATTGCTTCCCTGAGTAATCGCTTTCTCTTTGAAGTCGAAGACCTGCCCGTTATAATTCTGGACACCCGCAAAACCACGCCCCTGGTTCGGTTCTTGGAAAAATGGGCGGTGCGGCTTGGTGGGTGCCAAAACTACCGGTACAACCTTTCCGACTGGATTATGATAAAAGACAACCACGTGGACGCTTGTGGGGGCATCCGCCAAGCTATCGAAAAGGTGGTGGCTTTTCAAAAAGAAAAGGGCATGAAACTCCGCATCACGGTGGAAGTGAGGAATCTGGTCGAATTGTATGAAGTTTTAAAGGTGGGTCAAATAAACCGCATCATGCTTGATAATTTTGAATTGCCGTTGTTGAAGGAAGCAGTAGCGATTGTGGGTGGAAGATTTGAAACTGAAGCATCGGGGGGCATTACGATTAACACCGTTCGCAAAACGGCGCAAACCGGCGTGGATTACATCTCCGTAGGAGCTTTAACCCATTCCGCACAAAGTTTGGACTTGAGTTTGAAAATCGTGTAATCTTCCTGTTCAGACTCGGCTGTTTTTTGGAAATAAATTTGATCCAAAAACAGCGCTTCCGCACCCCTCATCAGGGTTGGGGAAGTGGGTGTAAGAATGAATAAAGAAGCACGGAACGATTTGGAATCAATTGAATTAATCCAAGCCGGACTAATTAATTGGATAGCTTTGTATGGTCAGCCACATTAATACAACCAACGAAATCAAAACCAACCAAAACCGCACATCCTTGTAAAAGGTAGTCGTTTTTTCAGCAATCACATCAAATAAATTAAAGCTTAATAATATGTACAGGATGGTCAATATTAACATGGCACCTCAATTTTAAGATTGGCCTCTGTTTCGCTGATTCCGAAAGACTATTCATCGAGGGAAAAGGCGTGTAAATCTTGGTTCCTGATCTCTCTTGCTGATGCCGGAAATCTTTAAAAAGGGTGATTGACGGTTGAGGAGGTTTCCTTAAAACTGTATGCACTTTCTTCTTTTTCAAAAAGGATGCCATCAGGATTTATGCTAATATGACTATTGGCGGCAAACTCTTCTTCAATAAGGATTAATACTTCCGGTAAGCAAACCTGAGAGGAGTAACGATGGAGTGAAAAGAAAGGAAGGATTAAGTTTGTTTCAAAAGAGTTTGATTAATGGCTTTGACCAAAGCAGGACCTTTGTAAATCAAGCTCGTATAAACCTGTATCAGAGAAGCCCCTGCGGTAAGTTTTTCGATGGCGTCCTCCGGTCCGCCGACGCCTCCCACCCCGATGATAGTCACTTTGCCGGCAGAAGCGGTATTCAAATATCGGATGACCTCGGTGGAACGCCGGCTCAAGGGGCTGCCACTAAGCCCGCCGTCGCCGATGGTTTGAATTTTTTCCCATCCTGTCCTCAAATTATCGCGCGCCGTGGTGGTGTTTGTGGCAATAATTCCTGCGATTTGGGTGCTTTCAACAATTTGGAGAATGTCATCCAATTGGTCAAAACTGAGGTCCGGGGCAATTTTTAAAAGGATGGGTTTGGGGTGTTTTTTGCATCGGTTCAATTTTTGCAAATGGGAAAGAAGCCGGGTCAAGGGCTCTTTTTCCTGCAAATCTCGAAGAGCAGGCGTGTTTGGTGAACTGACGTTGACAACGAAATAATCTACGTGTGGAAAAAGAGCCTCGAAACAGAAGGCATAATCCTCAGAAGCCCTGTCATTGGGCGTATTTTTGTTTTTGCCTATATTGACTCCCAAAATCAAATGCTTCGGTTTCCCTTTTTTCAATCTTTCGACAAGGGCATCCACTCCTTCATTGTTGAACCCCATCCGGTTAATTAATGCGGTGTCTTTGGGCAATCTGAAAAGACGGGGCTTGGGATTTCCGGATTGCGGTTTTGGGGTGACGGTGCCAATTTCAATAAAGCCAAAACCCAGTGCAGCCATCTCCTTGAAGTGCTTGCCGTCCTTGTCGAAACCGGCGGCTAACCCGACGGGATTTTCAAAAGTCAACCCGAAAACCTGGCGTTTCAACCGCTCGTCATTTATCGAAAAA
Organism: uncultured Saprospiraceae bacterium; assembly: GCA_964549665.1. Lineage (GTDB taxonomy): Bacteria > Bacteroidota > Bacteroidia > Chitinophagales > Saprospiraceae > CAZJYF01. The sequence goes on along the minus strand of CAZJYF010000002.1, from coordinate 17,417 downwards.
AGCGATTTGAACAATTCTGTACCAAGGGGCAGGTTAAGCACCAATTTTAAAAAAAACACGGTCAACCGATGCGCTTTCTCCGGCGGCAATAAGAACAAAATGGGCTTGATAAAAAATTGGTACACGGAAGAGGTCGTTTATGAGGGAAAATTCCAGAAAAGCTGGATTAGGTTGTAAAAATAGACCCTGCAAGCTCAAATCCCAATCATCTGAGCTTTTTTCAATTTTGGTTTCAACATTTTCCCATTTCTTGCTTCAAGTTTTCTTATTTTCGCATGGAAAGGAAAACAATCTTAAAATTTTACCGGATGGAATTCAAGCGTAAATTCGGGCAGCCTAAATTCTGTTTCAACCAATGAAAAACATGAGTCGCTACATAGCCCTGATTGTCAGCTTTTTGGTTATTGGGGCTTTGTTTTATTTTTTCAGCAACATTGTCGCTTATGTCTTGATTGCCTGGGTGCTTTCGATGATTGGCCAACCCTTTATGCGCTTTTTTCAAAAGCATTTAAAAATTGGGAAATTCACAGCGGGGTCGAATACAGCCGCAATACTCACTTTGATTTGTTACTTCATCCTCATCACGCTACTCATTTGGATGTTCGTCCCATTGGTTATCAATCAGGCAAATAATCTGGCAGAGGTAAATTACAGCGAAATTGCCGGGGCGTTGAAAGCCCCCTCCCATCAGTTGCAGGATTGGCTTAGCAACTACGGGTTAATTGAGCCCAATGCCAATTTTTCGGTCGAACAACAACTCCATAAAACCTTTTCAGAGTGGTTTGAACCTGCCAGGATAGGCAATTTTTTTAGTTCCATTTTCGCAGCAGCAGGCAATATTTTCATCACCTTGTTTTCCATCGTTTTTATCACTTTCTTCTTTCTCAAAGAACAGGGTCTGTTCGTAAATTTCCTCGTAGCCTTGATGCCGCCTCGTTATGAAATGCAAGTTCGCCGGGCTATTGAAGACATCAGCAACTTGCTGACTCGCTATTTTGGAGGGATTGTAATTCAAATAACCATCATCACCCTATTTGTTTCCATTTCTCTCAGTTTGTTTAGCATTAAAAACGCCTTGTTGATTGGTTTTTTTGCTGCATTGATAAATGTAATACCTTACCTCGGTCCGATAATTGGGGCCACCTTCGGGGTCATCATCACCATTTCCTCCAACCTGAATCTGGAATTTTATTCCCAAATGCTTCCTTTAATTTTAAAAGTAGTGGCGGTGTTTGCCGGTATGCAGCTTTTGGATAATTTCATTCTTCAACCCTGGATTTTTTCTAATAGCGTTCTTGCACATCCGCTGGAAATCTTCATCGTCATACTCATGGGGGCTAAAATCAACGGGATCGTAGGAATGGTGTTGGCAATCCCGGCTTATACCGTTCTGCGGGTGATCGCGAGAGGCTTTTTGAGTGAGTTTAAAATCGTGCAGAAAATAACGGGTGGGATGGAGGATGTTTAAGCTGTGGAATGGACATTTCCCTGGCTAGAAACTTTCGCTTCAAGCAATGCCCTGTACATTCTTTTCGAAGCGAAAGTCTTGAGCTGGGGTTCGACTAAACCAGGGTTTGTTTCACTTCAACAATTTCATATCCTTCTATCACATCCTCCACCTTGATGTCGTTGAAGTTTTTGATGCTTATGCCACATTCCATACCGGTCTTCACTTCTTTGACATCGTCCTTGAAACGTTTCAAAGAAGAAATTTCACCAACGACACCTTCTTTAATTGGATAAATTACGATGCCATTGCGAATGATGCGTATTTTGGTGTTTCTAGTAATCTTACCTTCCCTCACCATACATCCCGCAATCGTGCCGATTTTGCTGATTTTGTAAATTTCGCGGACTTCAAGATTACAAACAATTCTTTCTTCTTTGGTGGGAATAAGCATTCCTTCTATTGCTGCCCGGATTTCCTCGATAGCTTTGTAAATAACGGAATACCCTTTTATTTCGACACCTTCCCGTTCGGCTAATTTCCGGGCACTTAGGGATGGGCGCACCTGAAAACCGATAATGATGGCATTGGAGGCCGAAGCCAGAAGTACGTCCGATTCGATTATTTGCCCTACGGCTTTATGAATGATATTTACCTGAACGGTTTCAATGGATTGTTTAATTAGAGAGTCGGAAAGGGCTTCAACCGAACCGTCCACATCGCCTTTGACTATCAGGTTCAGTTCCTGGAAAGTGCCTAAAGCCAACCGGCGACCAATTTCGTCCAAGCTGATTCGCTTGGTAGCCCTGGTGGTTTGTTCTCTTGAAATTTGGGCACGGCGGGAAGCCAATTGGCGGGCCTCTGCCTCGGATGCCATTTCTTTGAAAATTTCCCCAGCCTGTGGGGCGCCGCTTAACCCAAGGACCAAAACCGGGGAAGAAGGGCCTGCGCTCTGAACGCGTTTCCCCCTTTCGTTGAACATCGCTTTGACCTTTCCCGAATGTTCGCCGGCGACAACGGCATCGCCGATGTGGAGGGTACCGGTTTGTACCAATGCTTTGGCAACATAACCGCGGCCTTTATCGAGAGAGGCTTCGAGTATTGTCCCGACGACTTGGCGGTCGGGGTTGGCTTTTAATTCCTGCAATTCGGTCACCAGGAGGATTTTTTCCAACAATTCGTCTATCCCTTCCCCTGTCTTTGCCGAAATATCCTGGGATTGATACTCACCGCCCCATTCTTCGATGAGGAGGTTCATCGCAGCCAGTTCCTGCTTTATTTTTTCGGGTTGAGCGCCGGGTTTGTCAATTTTGTTGATGGCAAAAATCATCGGCACTCCGGCTGCCTGTGCATGGCTGATAGCTTCTTTGGTCTGGGGCATAATGCTGTCGTCGGCGGCTATGATGACCACCGCTATATCGGTGACTTTTGCCCCTCTGGCCCGCATAGCTGTAAAAGCTTCGTGTCCGGGAGTATCGAGGAAGGTGATTTTCTTGTGTTCTTCTCCAACGATTACTTCGTAGGCGCCGATATGTTGGGTAATGCCACCGGCTTCCCCGGCAACCACTTTGGCTTTTCGAATAAAATCGAGCAAAGAAGTTTTTCCGTGGTCAACATGGCCCATAACGGTAACGATCGGCGGGCGGGGCTGCAGGTCTTCCGGTGCGTCAATGATTTCTTCTTCCTCTTCGGCTTCTGCCTCCACACTTATAAATTCGGTCTCATGCCCAAATTCTTCCGCCACCAGCTCAATAATTTCTGCGTCGAGGCGCTGATTGATAGATACGATGACGCCCAAATTCATACAGGTGGTAATCACATCAGTCACCGCCACATCCATCAGGTTGGCCAACTCCTGTACCGTTACAAACTCAGTGAGTTGAAGCTTGTCGCTGTGTTGTTCCTGTTCGCGTTGTTCTTGACGTTCCCGAAGCCGTTCCCGGTTGTCTCTACGAAGGCGTTGGCGCATTTTTTTGCCCCGGCCTGAAAGCCGTGCCATGGTCGATTTGATTTTCTCTTCAATCTGTTTTTTAGAGACTTCTTTAACGTCTGAATCATTTCTCCTGCCTCTTCGATTTCTTGGAGCGTTTCTGTCTCTTGCCGTAACGGTCGTTGGTCTTACCCTGCGTCTTGTTCTTCTTCGTCTCCTTCTTACTGCATCATCTGAATCAGAAGAACCAAGGGGTTTTGCCTTTTTCTCATCCGATTTAGGGCTTCCTTTTGCACTATCCACTTTCTTTTTTGCTTCAACTTTCTTTTTCTTTTTGGGTTTCTTTTCTTTTTCAACCGTAATCTTGCCCATTATTTTCAAGCCCCGAAGTTCGGGCGCTTGTGCCTTAATGAGTTTATCTTTATTACTGACCTTTTCCTCTTCCTTGGCGGTTACTCCGTTGTCTTCAGGTTCTTTTTTGGTTTCTTTTTTAGAGGGATGCTCCTCCTTTAATTTTTCTTCGGGTTGAATTTTTTCTTCGGGTTGAACTTTTTCTTTGGGTTGAACTTTTTCCGGGACGGGGACAGGGGCTTTTGCTTCTTTGATTGTTTTCTTTTTTTCGACCTTCGGAGGGGGTGCTTTTTTTTCTTTTCCGGGTTTTTTATCGAGGTCGATTTTGCCTTTAATTTTTAAGGCTACCTTGGGCTTTTCCTCAGCAGGGGCCATTTTTTCTTCCACCACCTCCGGCTCCGGTTCACTCTTTTTCGGTTCGACTTTAGCTTCTTCTGGAGGTGGAGGCGATGGTGGAGAGGCAGGGGTAGGAGGAGAAACGATCGGGCTGTGGGATGGTTCTTCCCCGATATGGGCATCTTTTCTGGCTGCAGGCCTCGTACCAATGACAAGCAAGTCTGCTTGTTCTTTGATAGCAATCGATTTAGAAAATTCTTTCAACAATTCAGCCTCCATCTCCTCTGTTATCTTCACAGTTGGACGGTTCTCAATTTCAAAACCGCTATTGAGAAGATGTTCAACAATAGTTGAGGTTCCAACATTTAACTCTTTTGCTACCTTTACTAAGCGTTTGGCCATTCAGAAATTTTTACCAAGCATTGTTTAAGAGATAGGCAAAAGCTTTTCCAATAAGTTCTTATCTAATTACATATCTTATTAATGATTTTGATTAATAAAATACAAACTTCATCGCAAAGCTTTCGCCCGTAGAAATTTTTCGCTAGTGATTGTTTTTTACTCAAATAAAAAATCGCAAAAGACAAGCACTACCGAAAAAGCACCACAAAGATAGAGTAAAACTGGCTTTTCATTCATTTTTCGATAAAAAAACCCGTTGAATTTGCCTAAAACGGGCGCTTCCAAGTCTCTATCTTATTTTATGGCAACCCAGATAAACTGGGAAAGACAATTTCCAAATCCCTTTTTGACGTTTAATCTTGCTAGTTGTGTTTTCCTAAATCATTCACCCTCAAATTCGGCTTCTAAAATTTTAAGCACATTATCAACCGTTTCTTCCTCCATGTCGGTGCGACGAATCAATTCCTCTCGGTTCAAATCCAGGACGCTTTTTGCTGTGTCGCAACCAATATTCTTCAGCCCTTCGATGACCCAAGCTTCAATTTCGTCGGAAAATTCTTCCAAATCCACGTCATCGATTTCAACTTCATCGGAGATGCGATACACATCTATCTCAAAGCCGGTCAATTTGCTTGCCAATTTGATGTTGGTGCCCCCTTTCCCAATAGCCAACGAAATCTGGTCGGGATTCAAATATACGGAGGCTCTTTTTGCTTCTTCATCAAATTCAATATTACCTACTTTCGCCGGGGTCAAGGCTCGTTGGATGAATAGCGTGTCATTATTGGTGAAGTTGATAATGTCAATATTTTCATTTCGCAATTCACGTACTATGCCGTGAATTCGGGAGCCTTTCATTCCAACACAGGCACCCACGGGGTCTACGCGGTCATCGTAAGATTCTACGGCTACTTTGGCGCGTTCTCCAGGTAAACGGACGATGCGGCGGATAGTAATCAGGCCATCTTCGATTTCGGGAACTTCCTGTTCCAACAATTTTTCGAGAAATCGTTCATCCGTCCGGGAAACCATCACTACCGGGTTGTTATTTTTCATTTCCACCCGTTTTATGACAGATCGCACCATGTCGCCTTTGCGAAAATAGTCGGCCTTGATCATCTCGCTGCGCGGGAGAATTAATTCGTTCCCGGTCACATCATCTAAAACCAAAAGCTCTCTTTTCAAAATTTGGTGTACTTCTCCAAGAACAATCTCCCCGACACGTTCCGTGTATTTTTTGTAAATATCATCCTTTTCTAATTCCAATATCCTCGAAATAAGGGTCTGCCGGGCCGCCATGATGGCCCTGCGTCCAAAATCTTCGAGATACAATTGTTCGTAACACTCTTCCCCGATTTCGTAATCTTCGTCAATACTCAGGGCTTCCGAGATGGATATTTGGCTACGATCGTCAGTCACCTCCCCGTCGGGAACGATTTCCCTAACCCGCCACAACTCGAGGTCACCCTCCTGGGTGTTTACAATGACATTGAAGTTTTCATCCGAGCCATATTTCTTTCGAATCAAAGTGAGGAACACTTCTTCCAAAACCCGCACCATGGTCGGGCGGTCTATGTTTTTATTGCTTTTAAAGTCTGAAAAAACATCAACCAAACTAACGCTCATAAGGCTTTGTGTTTTAAGAAGGTGGAACCAGGGGCAATTTTTTATCCAAATAAAATAATTGGTTCCCGGCTTCCAGCGCATTTCAAAAAGAAATTAAAACCATTGTTTTTTTTATGTTTTCAAATAAAATTTCGGTCTGAACAAGTTCCGTTTTTTTCTTTTTCCCTTCCTTGGTTTTTATTTTTTCTTCCACAATAATCGAGTCGTCGTTCACTTTTTTTAACAGTCCGGTTTTCGTGTTCCCGTCGGGAAAGGTCACCTCTATTTTCCGTCCCAGGTTATTGTGGTATTGTCGCTTCAATTGCAAGGGCTTGCCGATGCCCGGAGAGGAGACCTCCAAAATATAATGCTCACCCAACCATTTTTTTTCATCCAGTGTGCTTTCCAAATAACGACTTATTTGCTTGCATTTGCCGTGTGTCAAACCGCTATCACAATCTAAAAAAACAGCCAATTTATTATTCTGGTGAAGTTTAATTTCGATAAGAAAACAGTCCTGGAAAGCTTCTTCCTGAAGTTTCACTGCCAATAATTTGCGGATTTTTTCTACGGTCACTAAATGTTTACCTAAAGATATAAACGAAAAAGAGGGAACTTTACATTCCCTCTCGTTAAAAGCGTCGCAAAGATATGTAAATTTCCAAAAAAAAGCGAATATTTTTTTTGAGGGAAGCCCCCCGCTTTTACCTTAAGGGTACTACCGACCGCTTTTGAGCGTGGGAAAAGCCCCTGCCTCTGCATGCAATGCATGAGAGCTGAAAACGAGGCAGCGCCCCAACCCGAAGATTTAGGGCTGCAATCAGGCTACTTCAGATATCCGGCTGCGGCTTCCAATTCCTCGTAAAATTCGGCGCCATATTTGCGGACGAGGGCTTCTTTCAAAAACTTGAAAACGGGCAGTTGTTCTTTCTTTCCCAACGCGCAAGCCGCCGAGCAAATGTCCCAGCGATCGTAATTGAGGGCTTCGAAGCCGGTTTTTATATTTTTGGAAACTCTTATTGGATACAGGTGGCAGGAGATGGGCTTTTTGAAATCCGTTGCACCGGCAAGGTGCGCCTCTTCGATGCCGCATTTGGCGGTGCCGTTTTGGTCAAAAACGGTAAAAACGCAGGCCTTGCTTTTTATTAGGGGGGTCCCGTATTCCTTAGGTTCTTCGTAATATTTGAAAAGCCCATTTTTTGAAATAGCCCGCCTGCCTTCCTTGGTCAGAAAAGGCTCGATTTCGCCGTAAATTTCTTCGAGCGTATTCAATTCATCTGTTTCCAGTGGCGCACCGTAATCTCCTTCCCAACAGCAAGCGCCTTTGCAAGCAGTCAAATTGCAGAGAAATTGCTCTTCGATAATAGCATCGCTGATTAAAATTTCTTGAATGATTAGCATCCGGAATCACTTAAAAAAGTCTCATGAGAAGTTACCTTCTTTTAAAAGCAAAGATAACTTCCTATCTTGGGGCAAGTTTCTTTCCATTGAGATAAATCCTAATAAAAAATATTCTGAAATATGCGAAAAATTGAGTTCTCTTTGTTTTTTATTTTACTGGCAGCCGGTCTTTTTGCGCAAACAGAAACAAAAGAAGCCGCTGCTAAAAATGCGACGCAGGTATCGATTGCATTATTTAAGCTGGACTCTCAACAAGCAGCTAAAATGCAACAAATTCAGCAGCGCAAATTTACAAACCTCGAAGAAATCGAAAAGCTAAAAGATGCCAATGGTGAACTTTATCTCAAAAAATTAAATGCCCTGAAATACGGTATTGATATGTCTGTGGAGAGAATGCTCAACGACAACCAAAGGGCAATCTACCACCAACGCCGGTTGGCCACCAGGCAAAAAAAAGCTGAACTTTACAATCAACTCATAAAAACAGGCGCTTCGAGTCAAGAGATAAACATCCAACTTGTCGAATTGGACTTAAAGAATTTTTGAGAAAATTACTTGAAAGCCAAAACAAAAAAGCGACTCGATTTTTTTATTTATCGAGTCGCTTTTTTGTTTTCACCCATCCCGATATTTTTCTAATTGAAAAGCTCGCAAAGACAAGGTTTTCCTTGCAAAAATTGTTACTTTTGTAACCGTTAATAATAGAGACATTTCTCCTTTTCATTTTTTATAAATCATCATTTACAAACCTTTTAAATACCGATAAAATCCATGGATCCATTAAAGCAGAAATTTTTAGAAAAATCATCCGCCTTAAAGGCAAAAACCAGAAACATTTTAAAAAATAACGGGAACGCAAAAGTAGATGAGGTGATTTTGAAACAGGTTTATGGAGGTGCCAGGGGTGTAAAAATGATGGTGTGGGAAACCTCCCAATTAGACCCCATCGAAGGCATCCGTTTTAGAGGCTACTCTATCCCCGAATTGAGGGAATTGCTCCCCAAAGGACCAGACGGCAAGGAACCTTTGCCCGAAGGATTGTTTTGGCTGATGTTGGTTGGAGAGGTTCCTACGGTGGATCAGGTGAAATGGCTGACAGACCAATGGACCAACCGAAGCAATGTGCCCGAGCATACGTTCAAAGTGTTGGAACAATTTCCAAAAGACACCCATCCGATGACGCAGTTTATTGTTGCCATCATGTCTATGCAAACCTCCTCCTGTTTTACCAGAAGGTATGCCGAAGGGATGAACAAGACCGAATATTGGGATGCCACCTACGAGGATGCCATGAACCTCATTGCGCGGCTGCCACGGGTAGCGGCCTACATTTATCGTCGAAGTTATCACAATGACCGACATATTGCACCTGATATTTCGTTAGATTGGGCAGCCAATTTTGCACATATGCTGGGGGTAGGAAAAGATTCGGATTTTAAAAACCTTTTGCGGCTTTACCTGACCATACACGCAGACCACGAGGGGGGCAATGCCTCTGCCCATACGACCCATCTTGTAGGTTCTACCTTGAGCGACCCTTATTTGGCTTTTTCGGGTGGGATGGCGGCATTGGCCGGTCCTTTGCATGGCTTGGCCAACCAGGAAGTCATTAAATGGATATTCAAAATGTTGGATGCGTTGGGAACCCGAACGCCCTCTAAAGACCAGATTGCCGATTATGTGAATAGTACCCTGGCTTCCGGACAGGTAATTCCGGGCTATGGGCACGCCGTTTTACGGCAGCCTGACCCCAGATTCATGGCACAAAAAAAATTCGCCGAAGAATACATCAAGGATGATGAAATCGTACAGGTCGTTTGGAAGATTTTCGAGGTAGTACCTCCTATTTTGGAGGGCTTGGGCAAAGTGAAAAATCCCTGGCCGAACGTAGATGCCCATTCCGGTGCCTTGTTGGTGCATTACGGCATGACGCAATATAGTTTCTATACCGTCATGTTTGGCGTCTCGAGGGCACTTGGTGTTTTGGCTTCCTTGTGTTGGTCTCGTGCTTTGGGCATGCCCTTGGAACGACCTAAATCAGTGACAAGCGAGTGGGTGGTTAAATTTTTGGAAAAACAAAAAGAAGTGACCGCCAATTAGGGCTTTTTGCAATTTGCAACTACCGGAAATATGAGTTTGATGTTTCAATAAATTGAATAACTTACCATTGCTTTACTTGGTAAGGATAGCGCAGTTTATACTGTTCTTCTATCAATTTCATCATTTTCTCGCGAAGTTCGGTTATGTTTTCCCGCTTCAGGGCAGCGATGAAAACGTTGTCCTGCTCGAAGAGGTGTTTTAAGTTGGATTTCAATTCCAATTCAATTTCTTTTCGCACGCCTGTTTCGAGCAAAGCATCGAAATATCGCTCCCGGTAAAGGTCTATCTTGTTGAAAACCAATAAGGTGGGTTTGTCCAATGCTCCAATATCTTTCAAAGTTTGATTGACGGTGCGGATGTGTTCTTCGTATTGAAGGTGGGCAATATCCACCACGTGGAGTAAAATATCACTTTCGCGAACTTCGTCGAGGGTGGATTTAAAACTTTCCACGAGGTGGTGGGGCAATTTGCGGATAAAGCCAACGGTGTCGGAAAGTAGAAAAGGGATGCCGTCGAAGGCTATTTTCCGAACGGTGGTATCGAGGGTAGCGAAGAGTTTGTCTTCGGCGAACACTTCTGATTTGCTCAAAATATTCATCAAAGTGGATTTGCCCACATTCGTATAACCGACTAAGGCCAGGCGGATGAGTTGCCCCCTGTTTTTCCGGCGGGTCGTATTTTGCTGGTCAATTTTTTCCAACTTTTTTTTCAGCAGGGAAATCTTGTCGCGAACAATCCGGCGGTCAGTTTCAATTTCTTTTTCACCAGGTCCTCGCATCCCGATTCCCCCTCTTTGCCGTTCAAGGTGCGTCCACAAGCCCCGCAAGCGTGGAAGCAGGTATTGCATTTGGGCCAGTTCGACCTGTGTTTTGGCTTGAGCTGTTTGTGCCCGGCGAGCAAAAATGTCGAGAATCAAGCTGCTTCTATCAACGATTTTCACTTTTAATTCTTCTTCGAGAATACCCGTTTGCTTCCCAGATAAGTCGTCGTCAAAAATGACGAGGGTGATGTCTTCGTTTGCTTCGATGTACTCTTTTATTTCCGCCAGCTTCCCTTTGCCGATGAAGGTTTTTGGGTCGGGTTGGGGCATTTTTTGGACGTATCGTTTCACCGTCGTCGCTCCCGCCGTCAATGCCAGGAATTCCAATTCATCTAAAAATTCCTGCACTTGCTTCTCTCTTTGAAACTTATTCACCAATCCCACGAGAAGTGCCTTCTCCTGTTCTTGCTTGATGCCCTTGTTTTCTTTTCCACTTAGGTTCCAGTCGTTACTCATGATTTTCTATGATTGGATGTAATTTGTTTTGGTGTTAATGAAAGAATAACGGTAAAGCTTCTGATGGAAACTTTTGAATTATTCAAAATTAAATTCATTATTACATTATTTTTTAATAACCCAAGCCGTCGGATTTTGTCGGGTTTTTCCCCTCCAAATTTCGAAATGCAATTGGGAGATATTGGTTCGGCGGTCGGTGCTGACTTTTCCAATGGTTTCCCTGATTTTTACATCCTTCCCTTTTTTTACAAAAACTTCTTTCAAGTTGGAATAAACGGTGTAGTAGTTGCCGTGCTGAAGGATGACCATGTATTCGTAGCCGGGAATGTATTGCGTGCCTACTACAGTGCCGCTAAAAACGGCATGAACAGCTGCATTGTGGTCGGTTTTAATGTCAATCCCGTTGTTCGTGATTTGAAGGGTTTTAATCGTCGGATGATGTTGCCTGCCAAAGTAACTCGTGATGACTCCCCGCTGCACCGGCCAGGGCAAATGGCCTTTATTTCGAGAAAAGTCAGTCGTTAAGGCTGCCTCTGCGATGGAAGGCAAAGCAGTCGGGTTGGTCTTTTCTGCTTCCCGTTTGCTTCTCGCCATTTCTTTGTGGATGATTTTTTCGATGGCAATGTTCAATTTGCGGTGAACTTTTTCCTTGCTTTCGAGTTCTGCGACCAAGCTGGCTTCATCCTTTTTCAGGCTTCTCAACATCTTTTCTTTGGCTTCCAGTTCCTGATTCAACAATTTTGTTTGTTTCTCCTGCGAAATGAGTAGGGTTTGCTTTTGTTCTTTTCGCTTTTCCAACAAGGCTATTTTCGATTGCAATGTCTCTTCGGTTTCGACAATTAAATGGGCCTGTTTTTGACGGTATTGATTGTATTGTTTTAAATATTGCCACCGGCGAAAGACTTCATTTATGCTGCTGGCCGAGAAGATGAACAACAAAGTGCTTTGGCTTAGCTTTTGGCGATAAGCAGCCCGAATCATGGCTGAATATTCTTTCTTTAGACGGGAAACATCTTCCGCAAGGGCTTTAGCTACATTTGCTGACCGTTCAATGCTTGCATCGGTAAATTGAATCTCGGCCCGGAGGGTTTTTATTAATTGCTTCCGTTTTCGGATTTGCTGTTGGAGGGTGACAAAGCGGTCGAGGGTAGCTTCCCGGTTTTTTTTTGTTGTGTTCAATAGGTTCGTGGCGAGGTTAATTTCGCGGAGGAGTTTTTTGCGCCTCGTTTCGAGTTCCCTTCGATGCTGGGCCAGCGAAATAGAAGAAAGACTCACTAAAAGCAACATACAAAGAAACCATCGTCCCGCTAGACGAAGTGTTTGCCGGAAATGCCAAAGTCCTTCGGCTCTAAACTTGCTTCTGAGACCTTTATTCAATTTTTTCATACCGTTCTGGAATCTCAAATCTGATGGTCTTGGGGACATTTAATTCTACTTTTGAAAAATTGACTTTAATGGAAATGTCTCCGAATTTACGGCTACTCAAATTAAAATTACGAAAATACGAAAATTCCTGACCATCCGCCATTTGTTGAAAATCATCCTGCCGTACCTCCATTTTTCGAGTATTTCGGAAATCGTCCAACACCATTTGTTCCAGCGCAAAAGTAAGACCATTCAGCCAATAGCCGGCCTCAGAGCTGTCTGATTTGCCGGAAAGGCGGTATTGACCCTTTTCAATACCCGGCATCAATTCTTCGGTAAGAAAAACAGGATTGCCCAAAAGCAGGGATTGCAAACCATTAAAGCCCGTGGGCAAATTGTATTCCCGCTGGGCGTAGGAGAAACCGCGGATGGCAAACTGGTTGTTCATCCGGTCAATGATGTATATGGAGTCCGGGGTAATTTGCACACGGGCAGCTTCGACACTGAGTTTTTTGATGTTCATCCAAATCAGGCTGTCCTTTCGATAGCGAATATTGACGATAAATTTTCGAACACTCTGCCCGTCGCGGAAGATAACTTTGGCTTTGGCACTCAGCCATTCCGCCTGCAACTGATTTTGGATGAGGCGCTTGCGGAGGAATTTGGCAGACCGGGGTTTGAGGTCAATGCCCTGAGTACGTTCGGCGGTTTTGCAACTTAAGGAAGAACCTAAAATAGCGAGAACAGTAAAAATTATTATGCTTCTCAAGGTCTTGATTATTGTGTGGTGTTGAAAAAATGGAAGGTTAAAAATGATGCGTTTCCATCATGCTCATTCTAATTTCATGATTTTTCCTGTCTCCTTTTCTTTGAAATAGAGTACGAATCCTTTGGCTTTTAATTGTTTGGTTTGTGCTTCATTTGGTAAAAAAGGATATGCTGTGAGTTCGGTATAAAACATCGTTTCAATTGGCCGGTCTGCATTGAAAAGTATACCATTACTGCCGGGAATGTTTTTATTCAAAATCCGAAGTTCCTTTGCCCAATCGGGATTCCGTTCCCGAAGCGAAAACGGCTTTATCCTTTCAAACGAATACCGGACCGGCAGCGCGATAAGAAGAAAAAGCAGCAGGTTGGAAAAGTATATGAACTTGGGGTTTTTCAAGTGAATTATTCTCAAATACCTTATAAATGCTGCACTTATTATGAAAAGCGCCGGGGCAGAAAAAAGTGTATATGCCTGCATTTTGGTTTTGGCGAATGAGAAAAAAAGAAACGGAACAAATATCCAAATACTCAACGCAAGCCATTTTAGCTGTCGTTTTTTTGCTCTTTTCAAACTGTAATAAAGCAACCAAATTAATGGAATGTAAATCAATTCTCCGTAAATAATTCGGAGTTTATCGAAATGGTAGAAAAAAGGCTGCCCATGTCCCTCGACGTCTTCAAATAAGTGCCTGAAGTTATAACCGCTTTCCCATGAGGCTTCTAAGGGGAACTCCTGGAAAATATAAATTTGCCACGGCAATGCAATAACGGCACAAGCAACCAAAATTAAAATCGAATCGGAAATAAATTCAGGAACTTTTTTTGTACCGCTAATCAAAAGAAGCCAAATTGGGCAAATAATCAAGGCAGGAAGCCATTTTGATAAAATGGCCAGTCCCATGCAAATTCCAATCAAAACAGGGAAATACTTTTTTGCCGGTTTGTCACAGGATTTTATGACAAAAAATACGCCTAGTTCGATAAAAAATGTGAAAAAAATATCCACGTGGTCAGTAGCTACTCTTCCTGCGGTCAGCTCAATTGTCAATCCATGGATGGCGTGGAAAAATGCTGCCAAAGCAGCTACTTTGTTGCCAAAAAAGTAAAACGCGATTTGAAAAGTCAACCAAATCCCAATTGTCGAGAGTACGATGGAAGGTATTCTGAGCGCTATTTCATTGATTCCCAACAATTTCAAACTTAACGCCATAGCCCACAAAGGCAGCGGTTGTTTGTGCAACCATACATGATTTGCTGTCCAGTTTTTGTAATCAAAAGGCAATACCGGTTTATCGTATAAAGTGGGTTGAAAAGGGTGTTGCATTAAATTTTTGGCGACAAGCGCGTGGTACTTTTCGTCCCAATCATGTAGATAAAAATCAGTTCCTGCATAAACCCTCAACAACAAACCTGCAAGAAGGATAAAAGCAAGGGAGGCGTAGAAATTAGATGATTGATAGTTGCGGTAGGCTTTATAAAAAAGAAAGGAGGAAACCAATAACGCAGGAATACCAAAAAACAAATTAGTCATAAATGGTGCGTTGGCTAAAGGAAGAACCCTTATTCAAACAATTTCCGCTGGACGATTTTTTTCTGCAGCAATTCCGACTTCGCCCCCTTTTCCAATGCTTCCTGCCAATAGATTACGGCTGTCGTTTCTTGTTTTAGTTGGAAAAGCACATCGCCGAAATGTTCGAGAATGGTGGGGTCGTTTTTACCGCTGCTTTCAAGGGCCTTGCCAATCCATTCTTTAGCGGCTTTGTATTCCCCCATTTTGTAGAGTACCCAACCGTAAGTATCCTGAAAATTGGCAGTGTTCGGCGCCAGCTCGTTCGAAAGGCCAGACATTTGTTTTGCCTTGTCGAGATGCTTGCCGCGAAGCGTAAGGTAGCGGCTGTAATTGTTGAGAACCAAAGCGTCCGAGGGGTTCAACTTCAAAGCCTCCTCAAAGGCGTTTTCCGATTGCTTATATTGCTTTAAAGAAAAGTATTCCGTACCGAGAAGAGAATAAATATTGAACTTCAACCAGTTGTTCTTCCCAGCCATGAACAGCGCCTGCTGCAGTGAACCGATGGACTCGCGATGCTTTTCCTTGTGGCTATATCCAAGCCCGTCGAGGTAGTAAAGAGTAGCTTGGTTGGGGAATAAATCCAAGGCTTCTTTGGAATTTTTTACCAGATTGTCGTAATCCCGCAATTCTGAATAAATGAAGAGCAGGTTTTCCCAAACGAGATAGACGGACTCATCCAGTTCGAGCGTTTTTTTGTATTTCCCGAGGGCTTGTTCCAATTGCCCGGAATTGTAGAGCACATCACCGGAAACGGCAAAGGCTTTCGCATCATTCTGATGCACCTCTTCCAAAATGGAGGTCAACTCTAAAAGGGCAGCGGCTAATTTTTTATCCCCTGTGGTTCTCACCTCTTCCACCCCGGAGATAATTTTTGAAATTTTGACATCGATATTGACATCAGGATTTGAAAAGATGGGTTTTAAAGAATCTAAATATTGGAATTCGCTCCCCTTTTTTTTGGATCCTTCGACGAGGGCCAGGGCAGCTCGTGTATCGTCGGGATTGCGTTCGAGGATTTCCTTGAAAACAGCTTTGGCTTTCTCTTTTTCACCTATCTGCTGATAAAAATTGGCAAGGAGATGGCGATATTCAGTCTTTTTTGGGAAGGCATTGATGAGCTTTTCGAGTTCTTTGGCGGCTTTTTTGTAATTCCCCAAGCCCAAATAAAGGGAGTGTTTGCGACGAATAATTTCTTCATGGATACCTTTCCTGTTTTCCAAATCATCATACACCTCAATGGCTTCTTGCGTTCGATTCGCCCGCACGAGGAAATAGGCCCATTTAAAATAATAATATTCATTGTCCGGTTCGGATTGTACAAGGAATTCATATACCCCAGCGGCTTCTTTATCCCGGTTGACTTTCTTATATAAATTGGCGAGGAACAACTGATACCAGGCATTATCCTTCTCCAAATCAGTGGCCATTTTAGCAAATTTGATGGCTTTTTCGTTTTCATCCAGCACATCATAGGTTCTCGCCAATTCAAAAGCGGCTGCGTGATTCGTTTTGTCCTTTTCTAAAAGCGCCTCAAAAAGCACCGCAGCTTCCTTGTAATTGCCGAGAATTTTTTCCCGAAGACCTTCAATAAAAATTCGTTGAAGCTGAACAGCATCCTCAGAAATTCTCTTGCCTTCCTGAGCGGAAAGGAAACCGAAAGCATTGATTATCAAAAAGAAAAGGACAGTATGTTTTACTTTTTTCATTCTTCAAAGGTAGAATAATCCCCCAAACTGATGTTCCGCTTTCTTCCTCGATAGCGAACAGAATTGCCAACAATCGAATTGACAAGTAGGGCATTTTTTATAGAACTATCGCTTTGAACAACACTATTCTGAATAACGGAGTTTTCGATAATGGAATTGTTTCCTATGGAAACATGCGGTCCAATGACGGATTTCCTAATCAGCACGTTTTCTCCGATAAAACAAGGCTCGATAATTTGCGAGTTCTCAACGGAGGCAGAAGCAGCCAGAAGCCTTTCCACCCCCTTTTTTATTTCTAAAACCCTGCGATTGGTAAAGAGCACATTTTCTTTGTTTCCACAATCAAGCCATTCTTCAATGACAGTTGTCTTAAAGCGGCTGCCGTTTCGTTTCATATTTTCAAGCGCTGTCGTCAATTGATATTCCCCCTTTTCTTTAATATCATTGTCAATCAAATACTGCATCGCGGATTTCAAAACCGTTGCATCGCGGAAGTAGTAAATCCCCACAATCGCCAAATCGGAAACGAAAACGGGCGACTTTTCAACAAAGTCCGTGACGACCTTGTTCTCATCCACTT
The DNA here is from genome assembly GCA_964549665.1 of uncultured Saprospiraceae bacterium. Classification (GTDB taxonomy): domain Bacteria; phylum Bacteroidota; class Bacteroidia; order Chitinophagales; family Saprospiraceae; genus CAZJYF01. Next base: position 580 of record CAZJYF010000002.1, on the reverse strand, counting down.
TCACCACTCCAAAAGAGGAAGGGTCTTTTACTTTTTTCACCCAAATGATGCCTTCTTCTTCCTGGTTAAAGGAAAAATCCGACCTGAAAAGGGTATCCGAAAAGACGACGATGCAATTTCCTTCCAAACTCTCCCCGGCACACAAAATGGCGTGCGCAATGCCTAGGGGTTCGTCCTGATAATAAATTTTCCCTTCTGCTCCCAATTGATTGGCAATACAAATTAGTTGGGTCTCAACTTCTTTTCCAAAATCTCCCGTGATAAAAGCAATTTCCTCCACCTGCCCATCGAAGCCACTTGACAGGTCTTCCACGATGCGCTGGACCATCGGCTTGCCTGCAATAGGAAGCAGCGGCTTAGGAATTAATACAGTATGTGGTCGAAGACGAGTGCCGCGCCCTGCCATGGGGATGATGATTCTCATGGTTTCAAGTGTGGATTTTCAAATTCGTGAAATAGCTGTTCCAATGATTGTACGAAAATTTTTAGACTTGGGTTGTGGGGATGGAGATTTAAAAGGGTTTTTTATCCAACCCCCGTGCTGCCAAATCCCCCAGCCCCTCTTCCGGTTTCGGATAAA
>CAZJYF010000001.1:0-33411 GCA_964549665.1 uncultured Saprospiraceae bacterium | reverse complement strand
AGCTTTTGGGAAACAGAAGGCAAGTGCAGCCAATTGACCTGCCAGGGATAAAATAGGTCAAAATCCCGGAGGTTTAGTTGGGTGTTTTCGAGTTGTTCGATGATGCTTTCCAGGTATTTCTGCCGCTGAGGAATAGTGAGTGTTTTGTTGGATAAGGGGTTTTCATACAGGCCCGAATCATTCAACTCCTCGATTAAGACATCCAGGGCATATTCCAATTCCGCTATTTGTTCCTTGTAGTCCGGGTTGAGTTGGACCGTTTTGCTGTTCAGCCTCAAAATTTCTTCTTGCGCAATAGCGTTGATACGCTTGTGCCAATGATGAAGAGCTTTGCTGAAGGCTTCGAGGTTTTCCAGAACCTTGGGCAACTGAGTTCCTGCTATACTGTGGGAAAATTGAAATTCAAAATATTGCCTGTCCTGATGGGTGCGAACCAATTTTTGGTATTCCCGCCGGACGCCTTTTTTGGCTTTCGCCAAAGCTTTCCTTTTAGGAGAAAAAAAATTCGCGAAATGGAGCCAGCTGGTATTCGTTTGGGTGAAATCCGTTCCAAACAGCGCGCTATTGTCGGCAATTTTTTCTTGTAAACCAGTCAGTTGTATTTCCACTTGGTCAAAATATTGTTCATAGTTATCTCGCAATTTTGTTGCGTAGTCATCGGTTTGGTTGATGTAACGGTGGTGCAATTTAGAAGTGCTTTGTAGGAACCATTTCAGTTGTTTCTCGATGAATGCCAGTCCTTCATCTTTTGATTTTTTCTGGAAAATGGCGTGATTCAAATTGCTGAGTGGATGCTTGAGGGTCTTTAATTTTTGGAAAAGAGGTTGGCTGCTCAAAATACCGTTTTTGAAAATTTCGTATTCGGCAAAACTGAAGTCAAATTCAGCGGCGTTCAATTGGCTGGTCAACAATTCTTTGCCTTCGATCCGATGGCTATTCAAAAACAAACCCACCGTCTCCGTCCAGTTGTATTCTCCGAATACCTTTTCTTTTACAGCTTTATAGTTTGCTTCGAGTTTATTTTTTTCTCGGATGAAACGGTTCTTTTTCACCAAAAAATCTTTGGCCATGAAGTTGATGTTTCGGTTTCTTCCGGCCGCGGCGACCCTCAGAAACTCCAATAGAGGCGCTTTGTCGTTCAACGAATCTTTCAACAAAAAGTGAAAAATATTTATTCCCGCTTTTGAAAGCCGGTCCTGAATTTTTCTCAAAGCTGGAACCTGCTCGGAGACAATCAAACATTTTTGTCCATTGGACAACGCATTGATGAGCAGATTGACCAAAGTCTGGCTTTTTCCAGAGGCCGCTTCGCCTTCCACCACCGTCACTTTTTGGCGAAATATGGTCTCCAAAGCGCTTGCCTGACAAGGGTCGGCAGGCAGCAGGGCAAAAGGGTCGTGGCTTTTACCTATTGAAAGGGGACTTGATTGGAAAATTTCTTCGGGTCTAAAATATTTGTCCAATTTGCGGGTGGTCTGTGGCGGGAAAAGGCTCAGAACGCCCGACCATAAAATGACCCCTCTCTGGGACAAGGCTCCGATTTTGTCAATTCCGGGAGAAGGCACCACCTTACCAGGTTCGTCCATTATTTTTAAATCGAGATTTCTTGCAAGCCGTTCGCAAAGGTCCAGTAGTTTGGTTTTAGTCAGGTGATTATTCAAAGCCACCATTTCGAACTGTTCGAGGATTTCCAGGTCGTAGTTGGTGTTCAGATGCTGCATCAATTTGTAGTTGGGCAATATAAAGTGGGGGTCGTCCTGCCGGATAATCCAAGAGTCTATTTTGTTTTGACCCGGTTCAATACTCAGGTGCCAAATAAAAATCGGGGCGATGCGGAGGTTGTTTTCAAAGGTTTCTACGAAGAAGGGAAAGCCAAACCCAAAGGTTTTTGGGCCCCTCGTCCGTTCCAGATTGCGCGATTCGAAATAGAGGTGGCGCAGCTTGGAAACAGCCTGCCCGCTCGCATCAACCTGTACGGCCAAGTTGCCGCGAAGCAAATCATCGACCCACTTTTGGGCAAATGCATCGCCGGTTTGGCCAAGAGAACAAATGTCCACTCTGTCCAGATAGTAGGGGAGTGCATTTTTATAGACGGAGTGGATGGAGGGAGATTGATTGTTTCTCATTACCGGTCAAATGATTTTGAAAAATTCAAATTTACTGGTAAGTTTTTAAAAAAGCTGCTAATCAGGCAGTCAAATCAATCTTCTTTCTCAGAAAGAAATAAAAAAAGAGCGGAAGGATAGAGGGTAAGACATTTGTCGGCGGCAATTTTTTTTGCCAATTAGGAGGGGATCTGTGAGATTCGAGGATTCGTTGATAATCTTCAACTAGGCGCTTAGCCGAAATTTGAAACCAATCCCGAATTTGGTACGGGACAGGCTATGTTGTCGATAATTTTTCGGACTTGGTTTTCCCTCTGAAGGAGGTTTAAACTCAAGTACAAGTTCAATTTTGAACTTGTACTTGAACTTCCCCTAGGGAATCTTATCAACGAATCAACGAATCAACGAACCGACTTTCCGGGGAACTATTACTTCCCTGTTTTAGCTTCCACGATACCACCTCTTATTTTCTTACCTTTTTTATAAAGGTATTCCAGGGTCATATTTCCTTCTTCATCGTAGAAACGGTACGTACCGTCCAATTCGCCATTCTTGTAATTGAACTCCTTTTGAACTTGGTCGGAATGTTTGTAATCGTCGAAAAACGAGATGTAAGTTCCATCCATTTTGCCGTTTTTATAGCCTGCTTTTTCTTTGGCCTTCCCATTTTTAAACTTTACGTATTCTCCGTCGAGGGCGTTGTTTTTGTAGCCTGCCATCATTTCGATTTGGCCCCGGTTATTCAATTCCATGTATGGGCCATTGAAAAGACCGTTCACAAAATTACTGATTGTTCTGGGTATTTGTTTTTCTGGATAATAAGTGATCCAGGTGCCAAATTTTTTCCCATCCAGAAGGGTTCCTTCTTGCAGAATCCTGCCATCCCCGTCTTTTTTCACCGCTTTTTTGTAGTCCGAACCTGGAATATCTGTGAGTTCGAAATTATTTGTATCAACCGTTGCACCGCTACCGTTCCCAAGGCCGCCTCCGTTTCCGCAAGCAGAAAAAAGAGTAAAGAATCCGAATAACAAAATCGAGTTTTTCATATCGTATATTTTTTAAATTAAACAGAAAAGGTCGCAAATAAAAAGGAAGAAATTTGCAAACTACTCTGTCTTGGATATTAAAAAAAAATGAATTTGAAAATAAGAGGCAAATTTAGATTAAAATAAAAAAAATGCCAATTTTCCTTTCAATAATTTTTTTTTGGAAAATTCTTTGATTTCTAATAAAATTTTAATTTTGCGTCCTGCTTTTAAGCCGGACTTTTGAGCGGATATTTCCAACAAGTTGGATTTGTGATTTATGGTTTTTTTATTACATATTTATAACTCTGTAAATCAATTATTATTGGTAATTATTAAATGGAAGAGTCCATTTTAAAAGCCCGGCTAATAAAAGCAGTTCCCAACTCGGAATGAGTCCTTTAGTGCTTGTATTGTTTCGTTCTTTCTTTCCCGGATTTTTTAATTGGTTTAACTGATTATTATGGATATTAGCGTTCGAAATTTGACAAAAAGTTATGGTTTTCAAAAAGCTGTTGACAACATCTCGTTCGAAGTGAAAACAGGAGAAATCCTCGGCTTTCTAGGTCCAAATGGAGCCGGCAAGACGACTACCATGAAGATGATTACCAATTACATTGACGCCGACCAAGGTGATGTTTTCATCGGAGGACAATCCGTTGGGACCGGAGTGATGAAAAGCCGCATCGGTTACCTGCCCGAATCGAATCCACTATATTTAGACATGCCCGTTCTCGATTACCTCGGATTTTGTGCAGCTCTTCAAGGCGTAGGCAAAAGTCTTATTGGCGAGCGCGTGCGAGATATGGTCAGAGTTTGTGGACTTGATGTTGAAAAACACAAAAAAATCGGCGAGTTGTCGAAGGGTTTTCGCCAAAGAGTCGGTTTGGCCCAGGCAATGATTCACGACCCGGAGATTCTCATCCTCGATGAGCCAACCACGGGACTGGACCCCAACCAAATCGTCGAAATACGGGAGTTGATTAAAAAAATCGGCAATGAAAAAACCGTCATACTCAGCACCCACATACTCCCGGAAGTAGAAGCGACCTGTAATCGAATTCTCATCATCAATAACGGAAAAATCGTTGCCGACGGCACGGCCAACTCTCTGCGAAGCCAGGCGCAGGGACAGCAAGTTTTGCATGTCCGGATTGAGGACGGCGACCTGAGTGCCGTGTATGATAAATTAAAAGCCCTGCCTTCGGTGGCAATGGTAGATTTTCTCGATAAAGAAAACAATCGCTTTGAAATCCAAAGCCATCCAGAGAAAATTTCTAACCGGGACATTTTTAAATTGTGCATCAAAAACAAATGGGCCCTAACGGAAATGGTGCCTTTTGAAACCCGCCTGGAAGATATTTTCAGAGACCTCACTATGAATTAGGTCAATTGGGTCATTAGTCATTTGGTCGTTATAGCATAAAATCATTTTAGTATGAATCCAGTAATGGTTATCGTAAGACGGGAATTAGGTTCCTATTTTGATTCCCTCATCGCCTACCTGATTTTGGTAGCTTTTTTGGGGTTCACCGGCTTCTTTACATGGATGAACAGCAATGCCGACGTTTTCTTCAGGAGGCAGGCAGATCTGACTGTCTTTTTCGGGGTGGCCAAATGGACCCTGTTTTTCTTCATTCCGGCTATTACCATGAGACAATTGGCAGAGGAAAAGCGCAATGGTACCATTGAGTTGCTTCTCACCAAGGCCATCTCCAACAGGCAGTTGATTCTCGGAAAATTTCTTTCTTGCTTCCTGATGATAGCCATCGCCATTTTGTTCACACTTCCCTACTACATTACGGTCGCTAAATTGGGAAATATTGATCATGGAGCTACTATTTCGGGTTATTTCGGGCTGCTTTTGATGAGTGCGGCTTACATCAGCATCGGGCTTTTTGCCAGCAGTATCACCAACAACCAAATTGTAGCTTTTTTGGTGGCTCTTTTTATCGGCATTTTCTTCCAGTTCCTGTTTGATGTGATGGCCAGTGGGCAGATCGGGTTTTTAGCCAGCTTGTTGAATACCCTAAGTGTCTCCTACCATTTCGATTCTATTTCCAGAGGAGTATTGGACAGCAAAGACCTGGTCTTTTTTGCTTCCATTATCACCTTGGGGTTGGTTCTATCGGAACTCATTATTTCTAAGAGGTAGGGTGATGCTATACTGCCGGTTTTTAAAGTTATTTCATTTTTTGTCAGCGTTCAATAGCTAAAAAAATCCAAAATGAAAAAAAACACCTTTTCCATATTACTCGTGGCAGGAATCATCCTGGTAGCGAATGCCATTTCCAGAGAATTGTTTTTCCGCTTGGATTTAACCGAAGATCAACAATATACGCTTAGCCGTGCTACCAAAGATATTTTAAAAAACCTGGAAAGCCCCGTCACGGTAAAGGCCTATTTTACCGAAGGTCTTCCGCCTCAGTATGCAAAGGTCCTCCAGGATTTCCGCGACATGTTGGTCGAATATTCAAATGTTTCCAAAGGGATGGTGGATTACGAATTTGTGAACCCCAACAAGGACCCGGAGGTGGAAAAAGAGTTGAATCAATTGCGCATTCCCCCCATCTTATTCAATGTTCGCGAAAAAGACCAGTTGATCCAGAAAAAGGGCTACATGGCGGCTATCATTCAATTGGAAGAACAAAAAGATGTCATCCCCGTCATTCAGTCAGGGCTGGGGATGGAATATTCATTGACCACTGGCATAAAAAAACTTTCTGTTACTGATAAACCCTCCGTCGGTTTAATTCAGGGGCATGGCGAACCCGGATTTCAGGATTTGGCGCAAGCCTACCAGTCTTTGAGCATTTTGTACAATGTCGAAAACATCGATTTAAGTACGGAAACCAGCATTGCCGACCGCTTCCGGGCGGTTGCTTTGGTCAATCCCCGGGATTCCATTCCCGCAGAACACTTGGCCAAATTGGACGATTATTTGAGTAGGGGGGGGAATCTTTTTATCGCCTACAATGCCGTGGACGGTGATTTGCAAAATGCAAGCGGAACCGCCCATACTACGGGACTGGAATCCTGGTTGAAGAACAAAGGACTGGAAATTGAAAACAGTTTTGTCGTGGATGCCGATTGTGCCCCCGTAACGGTGCAACAACGACAGGGCTTCTTTACCTTCAATACCCAGGTTCGTTTTCCTTTCCTTCCGCTAATCAAAAATTTCCCCGACCATCCGATAACCAAGGGCATGGAGCAAGTTATTTTGCCTTTTGTCAGCCCGATTAGATTCCTCGGCGATAGCCTTTCTACTTTTGTACCTCTTGCCTTGACTTCCGCCCAATCTGGAATCATTAAAGCGCCAACCTATTTTGACGTGACGAACAAGAAATGGAAGGATTCGGATTTCCCGCTTTCGAATCTTGTCGTTGCCGGAATTCTTGAAAGAAATTCCGCCACCGCTGCTTCCGGCAAAATTATACTCGTTGGGGATGGGGACTTTGCGGTTGGGGGTCAAAACAGGAAAGTCAATGAGGACAACCTCAATTTGTTCGTCAACAGCATCGATTGGTTGTCGGATGATACGGGCTTGATTGAATTGCGGGCGAAAGGAGTAGCTTCCCGCCCGATTGCAGATGAATACCTTGGCGAGGATAATGCCGGAAAAAGAAACTTCCTCAAATATTTGAATTTTGGATTACCCATTCTGTTGATTATCATTTACGGCATTTTTCGTTCTCAACGACAGCGGAACCTCCGCATCAAACGGATGCAGGAACGCTACGTCTGAGGGCTTGATATTTGAAAATAAGGGAGTTATTTCAAAACCAAAATAGAATGAACAACAAAACACTTTTCATCGTACTGATTGCCTTGTTGGGCATTTACGGACTGAGTAAACTCTTCTCCGGGCAAAAGGAGCGAAGTTTTAAAGCCGAATTGATTAGGGTGGATACTTCCAAGGTGACGGCTATTTCCGTTTTCCCCAAAACGGATAGTGCCGAAGTTAGCTTGAAGAGGGAAAGTAGCGCTTGGATTGTTTCGAAAGGTGCAATCAGCGCCAAGGCCACAACCAATTCGATAGGAAGTTTGCTCAGGCAATTGACGCTGATAAGAACCAAAAGAGTGGTAGCTAAAAAACCCGAAAAATGGGCAGATTATGAAGTGGACGAAGGAAATGGAACCCGCATGGTGGTGTATTCCGGAAAAAAGGTGCTCGAAGATTTTATTCTTGGCCGTTTTTCCTTTGACCAAAATGCCCAGACAGCTACTTCCTATGTTCGGTTGTCAGGGGAAAACGAGGTGTATGCAGTCGACGGTTTCCTAGCCCTTAATTTGGGGGGGGGCTTTAATTCTTACCGCAATAAATTGATGGTCAAAATAAAAAAAGAAGACATCACTTCGCTCGATTTTAGCGAGGGAAACGCGACTTATTCTATTGTTAGGCAAGGAAATGGCTGGGCCTTGAATGGTTCGGAGCTGCTCGATTCTACCAAAATGAGAACCTACATCGGAATACTGCAAGGCATCTCAGGTGTCGAATTCGCCGATGATTTTGACGTAGTTCAGTCGGCGGATTTGCTGCAAAAGACCATGACCATCAATGCAAATAATCAGATTGACCCAATCGTCATTCAATGTTATGTCGATACGACTCGCGATAAACCCTTCATTTTGAATTCAAGCCTCAATCCCGATGGATGGTTTGCAAGTGATTCATCGGGGGTTTACAAGCGACTTTTTAAACCGGTGGAGGAACTTCGGTTTTCGGATTAAAACCCGCTGTGTGAATCGAAATCATGGTGATTTGGAAAATCACCATGATTTTATTTATGCGAGTTTTCCATTTTAACCCCCACCAAATGATGAATTTTAAAACTTCTTCCCATCTGATTCTCCTCCTGATTTTTTTTGCTGCCTGCCGTACTCCAAAACCGACCCCTGCATCGACAACTACCAACAACTGCATCGATGAAACTAAAATTGACCCAAAGGCACCCTGCACCAAGGAATATCGACCCGTCTGTGGCTGTGACGGCAAGACCTACGGCAACCCCTGCCTTGCTGGGAAAGCCGGCCTGACGAGTTTTACGCCCGGAAAGTGCGAAGACTGCGTGGATGCCTCAAAAATAGCCCTCGACCAAGCCTGCCCTCGAAATTATGCGCCCGTCTGCGGTTGCGACGGAAGAACCTACGCCAATGAATGCGAAGCAGCAAAAGCAGGCTTGTTGAGGTGGGAAGCAGGAAAATGTGCCGACTGCCTTGGCTCGGATAAGAAATCCAAGCTAAATTGCCCCGAAAATTATGCCCCCGTCTGCGGCTGTGACGGCAAAACCTACGGCAATGAATGCAAAGCCAAGGCTGCCGGGGTGAAAAAATGGAAGAAAGGGAAATGTAAGTGAGGCGGCATTTGCACGTGGTATATTTTGCAGGCCGCTTCGGGATTTGTTCGTTCGGAAGCCGGTGATTACTTTTGCAGCACTTTGCGCAAACAGCATTTTGGGAAATCATTCGTTTTTTCAAAGAATGAAGATTTCCATTTAGCAGCTTGTGGTGTAAGTCATAAGTTTTTGACACCCCCCCAACTGCTCGAAGCTATCTCAAAAGACTTCTTGAGGTATTAATTTGCGATATTTTAATTATTTAGTAAATTTATAATCAGCGAGTTATAGATTTACCAAATTATAAAAATTTTGCAAATCGGGTCTTTTGAAACAGCCTCAAAGGTGGCTGGTCGGATCGCAAACCTTCCTGGGCATTGAGATGAAGTTGGTCAATCCAAAAAAGATCTTCCAGAAAATAAAATTATGCGATACATTTTTATTCTTGCTTTCCTGTGTTCATTTTTTCTTTCCACATGGGCACAGGTCCAAAAAGACAACGGTGGCAATGTAATTCTTATCAACTTATCCTATGGAATTCAACTGCCCGGAGGCGATTTGGCAGACCGCTTTGACCAGAATTTTGAAGCAGGGGGAGGAGTGGATTATATGACCAAGAAAAACCTGATTTTTGGCGTTACAGCGAATTTCCTTTTTGGGAACAACGTGAATTTGGATGTTTTAGCGCCCCTCCGCAATCAAGATAATTTGATTTTTGGTGATGACCTGTCTCCGGCAAGTGTACAACTGCGCGAACGGGGATTGTCCTTTGATGGTCATATTGGGAAGTTAATTTCTTTGGATAAAAACAACCCCCGTTCCGGAATTCGCGCCACGATTGGCTTGGGATTATTGCAACACAAGATAAGAGTTCAGCAGGACCCCCAATCTTTTGTTTCCCTCATTGCTGGCGAAAATAAAAAAGGCTTTGACCGGTTGACCAATGGATTGGCAATCACGCAATTTATCGGTTACCAGTTGCTAACCCGCCACCACCGCATCAATTTTTTCGCAGGTTTTGATTTTACAGAGGCTTTTACCCAAAGCCGCCGGGATATTAATTTCGATACCATGCGCAAAGATGATGAGAATCGCCTCGACCTGCTCTTGGGTTTCCGGGTTAGCTGGACAGTGCCTTTATATTTGGGTACAAAGCCGGAGGAGATTTTTTATTGATTTTTTGATTACCTCATTCAATGACCCATTGACCCAATGACTCATTGACCAACTTACCTAATGACCACCCTCTACAATTTAGTGACGCAAATTTACTTCCTTCTCATTGGCGTGGCATCTTTGTTCGACCACAAAAGCAGGAAATGGGTGGAAGGGCGAAAGGATTATTTTGAGAAGTTGGAGAAAGGATTCAAGACAAGGCGGGCGGAAGAATACGCCCCTCTCGTTTGGGTGCATTGCGCCTCTCTCGGCGAGTTTGAACAAGGCAGGCCTTTGATGGAGGGGCTGAAAAAAGAAGTCCCAGGTTTACGAATTTTACTCACCTTTTTTTCCCCATCCGGCTTCGAGATTAGAAAAGATTACAAAACAGCAGATTATGTTTTCTATCTTCCTTCCGATACGAAGAATAATGCCCGGAGATTTTTAGAAATCACTCGACCGGATTTGGCGATTTTTGTGAAATACGAATTTTGGTACCACTTCCTGACCGGTTTGAAAAAGCGGGAAATTCCAGTCGTTTTGATATCTGCAATTTTCCGAAAAGGGCAGCCCTTTTTTCAATGGTTTGGGGGCTTGCATCGCGAGATGCTTGCTTGTTTTTCTAAAATTTTTGTGCAAAACGAAGACTCGTTGAAACGCTTGAAATCAATTGGTAACGAAAAAGCTATCCTTGCCGGAGATACTCGAATTGACCGCGTTTTGGAGATAACAGCCCAAGCCAAAAATTTCCCGGTCGTGGAAGGCTTTTGCGAAGATCACCAGGTGCTCATTGGCGGTAGTATCTGGAAGGAGGGGGCGGCCATTTTATCTGATTTTATAAATGCGCAAAAGGCCCCAGATTGGAAATACATTCTCGCACCCCACGATATAAGTGAGGCTAATATTGACAGGATGGAAGCAAGTCTAAAAGTGAGAACCCTTCGCTATTCCCAAGCCAACAAGAATTCTGCAAAAGCCGCCAAAGTGTTGCTGATTGACAATATTGGAATCCTGTCTTCCATCTATCGCTACGGTAAAATTGCTTACATTGGAGGCGGTTTTGGAAAAGGTATTCACAATATTCTGGAACCTGTTGCCTGGGGTTTGCCGGTAGTTTTCGGTCCGAATTACCACAAATTTGCCGAAGCGCGATCATTATTGGAAGCAGGAGGTGCTTTTTCTGTCGAGGATGCCAAAGCCTTTCAAACTATTTTTCATCGACTCGCCAATGCTTCCAATTATGAAGAAGCTTCTTTGCAAGCCAAGACCTTTATTTCGAAAAACCGGGGGGCCACCGCCACTGTTTTGAGCGAGATTTGTAATTTTCTGAAGTAGGACTCAAAGGATTGAAAACGTCCGAATCAGGATTTTCAGGATTCTAATTCAGGAATTATTTCCTCTAGAATCGGCTTGAATTCATGTCACACCGATACTTTTCTGAATCCTATAAATTTTCTAACCCTGTAAATCCTGATTCTGACAATTACTCGATTGATATCTTTTTTCCTATGATAGAGACGACGTCCATATTTCAAGCTTTTGAAAAAGTAAACGTGCTGATAGTTGGCGACTTGATGCTCGACCAGTATTTATGGGGGGATGTGAACCGGATTTCGCCGGAGGCCCCGGTGCCCGTGGTCCGTTTTCAAGGGGAGGAAAACCGGTTAGGCGGGGCTGCAAATGTTGCGTTAAACGTACTGGGATTGGGCGCTACTCCCTATTTGTGTGGCGTCATTGGTAAAGACGAAAATGCGGCTCATTTTTTGGAATTGCTCTCCCAAACCGGACTTTTCAGCCAGGGAATCCTGCAATCGAAGGATAGATTGACGACGGTCAAAACGAGGGTGATCGCTGACAATCAACACCTCCTAAGGGTAGACCGAGAAGATACGAAAGATATTGCCATCCAGGTCGAAACTGCCTTTCTCGAAAACATTCGCTTTTTGTTGGAGACCAAAAATATTCACGTCATTTTACTTCAGGACTACAACAAAGGCGTGTTGTCAAAAAGGGTCATAAAGTCGATCCTTTTGGAGGCCCGCGAGCGGGCTATTCCAACAGTTGCAGACCCCAAAAACAGGAATTTTTGGGAGTACCGGGGTGTGCAACTTTTTAAACCCAACCTCAAAGAAGTGCAGAAAGGATTGGGACGAGCGATTGCCATCACAGAATCTGATTTGAACGAAGCCTCCACTTTTATCCGGCGCAAAATGTCGAATGCGATTACGATGATTACCCTGGGAGGAAAAGGTTTGTTTATTTATGAAAAGGGCCATGGGGAAATAGTACCTACCCGGCCGAGAGCTATAGCCGACGTCTGTGGTGCAGGTGATGCAGTCATCAGTGTAGCTGCTGTTGGCTTGGCAGCTTCGATGCAGTTGGAAGAAATGGCTGTTTTGGCAAATCTGGCAGGTGGTCAGGTATGCGAGAAAGTGGGTGTAGTTTCGGTAGATAAAGAGAAATTGAAGCGAGAATTTAGGGAATACTCTTCCCTTTTGTGATTTCAAAATTATAAAGTTATGAACCGAAGGATTATCTATTTCCTGCCTGTTCTGGCTATTCTCTTTTTTTTACCTGGCTTAAATGCCCAACCCTTTTGGACGGAAGATTTTTCGAATGGACTACCAGCGGATTGGGACAATGCGGATGTGTCTGGCAATGGGGTCTTGTGGGAATTTTGCGACGACTATCGGGACTGTCCGCCCAAGACGCAGCAAACCGTTTTTTTCTTCGACGATGCGCGTTTTGAATCTTCCACCATGCTAAATGGCTATGTCTTTTCCAAGGCGCAGGGGCATTTTTCACCGGACACCTTTTTGACGCGCTTGACCGCTCCAGCAATTGACTGCAGCCTCCATTCGACAGTTTATTTGCGCTTTGAATCGCTATTGGGAACGGCCGGCATTCCGCCCAATTTCGGCGCAGTGGTCCGGATAAAAAATGCCAACTCCGATTGGATCGTTTTCCACCCTTTTCCTCTTTTAAAGGTTGTCGACAGCGACATTTTGGATTTGCGTTCATGGAATCCCCAAGTGGCTTTGCTCGACATTTCCTCGGTCGCAGCGAATGAATCGGAAGTGGAGATACAATGGCAATGGGAGGGGATTTTGGAATGGGTTTGGGCGATGGATGACGTGGCCCTTTTCGACCACAATCCAATGAATGAAAGGGTAGTGTGGGGGGCTAACCCCGGCGAGGGAGATTTTGCCGGAGGTTTGAACGGCTGGGTCACGAGCAATTCTTTGGACACCTGTTCCTGGGTTTGGTCTGCCGACGGCTTCATCGATAACCCGATCCCTTCGGAAAGCGACCGCTTTTCCTGCGCTCTTTCGGCCGCCAACGGCATGGCCCTTTTGGTTTCGGGAGCTTGTGCAAATGCGGGAGAACCTACTCCTTTCACCTTTGCATCTTTGGAATCGCCTGCCATCGATTTGAGTGGCGTAGGCGCGGACACTAAACTCGCCCTTTGCTTTTCCCAGGCAGTGCAAAAGGGCAACCCGTACACTCCGTTCGACCCCAAAATAATCACCTCATTTGCTTACAGCACGGATGGCGGAGGTACTTGGAGCGATCCGGTTGATGCGAATCCTCGCCTTTCTTTTTTGGGAAAATTTTGTGGCTCTTCCACTTTTACCCTGCCTCCGGAGGTTCCCGGGGCGGCGGATTTTAAAATAAAATTCACCTTCGCCGGTGATGCCGTGTTTTGGGCAATCGATGATGTTCGCATCCTCGAACGCCTGGACAATGATTTGGAAATGAAGCGGAATTTTTTCGCCATCGCCCCTTCATTTCAGACACCTTCCGGGCAGGTTGCTCCTTTTGGTTTTTTGGCGGATGTTCAAAATATTGGCAATCAGGCACAAACCGGGGTGGTGGAGTTTGCGAGCGTCCAAAATTTTGATACCAAAGAAGAACTGTTCATAGATTCCCTCGAATTTGGCACATTGTCGGATTGCCAATTGGAAGAAAACCAGTTTTTTGACAACCTCTTTACACCGGACATGGAGGTCGCCTCCTATTTGGGGCGGTACACTGTCCGTGCAAACGAATCCGACGGGGACCCTTTGAATAATGAAATCCACTGGTTTTTTGAGGTATCTGATTCCACCTTCGCCAAGGAGAGGGAAGTGGCGGGCAGTTTCAATTTTTTTACTCCAAGCAGCGGTCCCCTTCGCTATGAAATTGGAAATTGTTTTTTCGTGCCCAATGGCGACGGTTGGTACGCCACGGGGATATCCTTTGGCATTGGCTTGGCGGCTCTTTTGCCCAACGTAACGCTCAATGTGCGGCTTTATAAGTGGGAAGCCGATTCTCTGGGTGGCGAATTTATCGCTAGCCCCGATGAATACGAGGAAATCGCCCTGAATTCGTTTACCATTCCACCTTCAAGTTCGAATAGCTTATTGGTGACTATTCCCATCTCGTTCGACGGGTCAGCCGTCGCTTTGGAAAACGATTCTTACTACTTCGCCACCGTGGCTTATGACAATCCCTTCCAAGGAATCCCCTTTTACATCGGGGCGAGTGAGGAATTCGATTACACGGCCATGTTTTTGCTTTCGAGGCAATTGGATCAACCCCGTTACGCCCCGATGTTCCGGCAGGGAGACGATCCGGATTTCAATACGGTGGGTTTGGGTCTGGACCGGATTCCCATCGTCCGGCTGCACATTTCCAATCAGGTGGTCGCTACCAAAGAGACTGACTTACAGACTTTTGAGATACAGCTTTCGCCAAATCCAGTCCGGGATAAGCTTTTTTTGACAACAACTCAGAGCGGCCTCCCAAGGAAAGGGGCGATTAGGATTTTTGATACTTCGGGCAAGCTCATGGCTTCCCGCCCGTTACAAAATGGATTGATTAATGATTTGCCGGTTGATGTAAACAATTTGCCGGGAGGCGCGTATTTTTTGGAGATTGTGACCAACGGGGGTGTAATTGCGAAAAAATTTGTGAAGATTGGGACAAGGAAATAAAGAATTCGAGATGTTTCACTTTGATGCGTTGCAAATCCTGTCCCATTATTGCGATGAACCGGCAAAAGTTTTTAATTCTATCTGCAAGCAATCTTTGGTTTCGGCAGTAATTTTAAAATCTTCACCTATTCGATGTCCAACCACCCAGCAAATTTCCTCGCCACTCAGCAGGAGCCAAATTCTTTCTTTTTCAAAACGCGATAGTTTTAGGTTGCTGAAAAAATCCTGCAATTTCTGTCGCTTGCCTTTCATGCCTTGCGGGCAAAAAAAATCCCCGCTTTGCCAATGCCGAACTTGCAGGGGAAAAGAGAGTTTTTCCAAATCGAGGAAGGCTATCGAAGGTTTGTTGGAGAAGGACTTTGGCTTTTGGGTTCTTTTCAGTAAGAGGATACTGCCATCTTTCAAATCAATTGAAGCAGGGAACTTTTCAATAAAAAAGGAGGCTTTGTTTGGCTTTTCCCTCTTTTTTAAAATCAGAATTTCCCGGTCAATTAACAATTGATGGCTTGGCGAATAAAACTGACTTCCGGGTTGGTTTTCAATGCTTTGCAAAATTTGGATGACTTGGTGATTGTTGAACTGAAAGGGCTTTAATATTTCAAACAAAACGGTTGCCAGAGCGGGGGAGGCGCGCAAAGCCAAAATGTTGATTAAATATTCTTTCCCTTTATCTTCGACGATGTTTTTTTTGAGAACTTCTATTCCGAAATCGAAAATTGCTTCGGTTTCCTTTAGATGCGTTATCGTTTCTGCGGCAGATTTTTCCAAATTGGGGTTCAGCTTCCGCAAAACAGGGACCACCTGATGCCGGATTTGATTGCGTGCATATTTATCTGAAAAATTGGAGGAATCTTCCCGGAAGGCGATTTGGTGGTTTTTTGCAAAATTGGAAATCTCGTCTTTGGTGGCGAACAACAGCGGGCGGATGACTTTTCCCTGCTGTGGCAGGATGCCGTGCAAACCTCGGATTCCGCAGCCTTTGGCGAAATTGTACAGCACCGTCTCGATGGAATCATTCAAATGGTGGGCAGTGGCGATGTGTTGAAAGTTCTTCTGCCGGCGCATTTCTTCGAGCCATTTGTAGCGAAGTTCCCGCGCAGCCACCTGAATGGATTGCTTCTTTTCTTTGGCAACTTTCTCCGTTGAAAAACCGACGGTGAAATAGGGAACCTCGAATTGGCGAGCTAGCTTTTTTACAAATATTTCATCCTCGTCCGATTCTTTTCCCCGCAAATTAAAATTGCAATGCGCGATGCCAAAGGGCAACTTTGCCTGTAGAAAAAGATGGCACAAGACAACCGAATCCAGCCCTGCGCTAGTGGCTATCAGCGTTTTTTCCAAGCTGGAAACCAGTTTTTTTGAATGGATAAATCGAAGGAATTTTTCCAACATTATTAAAATAATTGATTTGCTAATTTCTGGAAACAGGGAAAGTTAGTCAATTTTTGGAAAAATTAAATTGGTTAGATTTGAGTCGATAGAGAATTTTGCACTTCAGTCCTAAAATTCCACAATTCAGTAAGCCAAATTTCTTAAAAACATTCGATGATTGCACCTTTGAATCGAAATCATAATTCAATTCAAAATGAAAGTAATCATCTTACTTATTTCTTTATTTCTTACAAACTCCCTTTTCGCACAAGTCACCATAAAAGGCACGGTGACGAGCGAAAAAGATGAGCCCATTATCGGTGCGAATCTCTTTTTAAAAGACACTTACGACGGCACTTCGACCGATGAAACCGGGCAATTTGAATTTGTCACATACGAAACGGGCGAACAAGTTATTATAGTCACCTATATCGGCTACGAACCCTTCGAAGAGACCATAAATATTCAAAATGAAACCATCGAAATAAAGGCTCAAATTCGCGAAGAAGCGAATGAATTGAACACCGTCACGATTACCGCAGGCGCATTCGAAGCGAGTGATGAAAAGAAAATCGTTATTTTGAATTCCCTTGATATTGTGACGACTGCAGGCGCTACGGCAGACATTGCGGGCGCACTGAATACCCTGCCGGGAACGCAGGCAGTTGGCGAGGAAGGAAAGCTTTTTGTTCGGGGGGGTGCAGCTTATGAAACGCGGACTTTTATTGACGGTTTGTACGTTCAAAGTCCTTACGGGAGTACCGTACCCGATATTCCTTCGAGAGGGCGATTTTCGCCATTTTTGTTTAAAGGAATGATGTTTAGCACGGGCGGTTATTCGGCGGAATATGGGCAGGCATTGTCCTCGGCACTGATTTTAAATTCTCAGGATTTAGCCCCTTCAACAACGACAGGCATTTCTTTGATGACGGTTGGATTGTCGGCGTCACATACCCATCGATGGAAAAATACTTCCCTTTCGGCAGCAGGAACTTACACGAATTTGGCCCCTTATAATGCCATTGCATCTCAAGATATTGATTGGGAAAAACCCTTTCAAGGCACAAACGGGCAGATCATTTTTAGGCATAAAACTTCCGAGACCGGCATTTTTAAAATCCATGCCGATGCCAATCGCGGTAAGTTTGAATTGCAATATCCCGATTTGGAAAATGTTTTGAAGACCAATCGCCTCTCACTCACCGATGATAATTATTATGTCAATACTTCTTTTAAAGATATTTTGAGCGATAAATGGACAATTTTCGCGGGCATGGCTTATACTTATAATAAGAATTTTATTACCGAAAAATTTGAAGTCCGAACGGAAGAGCAATCTATTCAAGGCAAGATTACTTTGACAAATTATATTAATGATAAAGTGAGTTTGAAATTCGGAGGCGAATATCTTCGGAGTGCTTTCGATGAAGATTATATCGCTCCAAATGGCCAAAAATTTTTGACGGATTTGAATGAAAATTATGCTTCCGTTTTCGCGGAGACGGATATTTATTTTTCTCGAAAATTTGTTGCCCGGCTTGGAGGCAGATTGGAATATTCCGGCATTTTAAAACATTGGAATATCGCGCCAAGAATGTCCTTGGCATATAAAACCAGCGACCATAGTAATGTCTCTTTTGCATTTGGGCAATTTTACCAAACACCTGAAAATGAGCAATTAAGGTACAATTT
Source organism: uncultured Saprospiraceae bacterium (assembly GCA_964549665.1). GTDB lineage: Bacteria > Bacteroidota > Bacteroidia > Chitinophagales > Saprospiraceae > CAZJYF01. The sequence goes on along the minus strand of CAZJYF010000001.1, from coordinate 15,751 downwards.
GGATTTGAATTTTGAACGTGCAGACCACTTTATGCTCAATTATCAAATTCAAAAAGATACCCGCACTTTTCGCATCGAAGGTTATTATAAAACATACAAAAATCTCGTGAAATTTGACGCACCAAGGCCGTGGGTTAGTGACAATTCTGGCTATGGTCATGCCCGGGGAATTGACATTTTTTATCGCGACAAAGGGGGCATGATTAAAAAAGGAGACTTCTGGATTTCCTATTCTTTTTTGGATACGGAAAGGTTTTGGCGGGAATATCCGACGGCGGCAGTTCCAAAATTTGCGTCTAAACACAATGCTTCCATTGTTTACAAACATTGGCTTCCAAAAATCACTTCGAGCGTGGGTTTCACCTATACTTTCGGAAGTCAGAGGCCTTATAACGACCCAAATAAGAGCGAATTTAACGCCGAACGCACCCCCGTTTATCAGGATTTGAGTTTCAATTTGAGTTATCTAACCAATCTGTTTGGAAATTTCACGGTGGTCTATACCGCCATCAACAATGTGCCAGGATTCAGTAATACTTTTGGATATCGGTATAGTTCAGTTCCCAATGATGATGGCAACTTTACACGGGATGCCATCACACCAACCGCAAAACGCTTCTTTTTCGTCGGATGTTTCATCTCTATAGGACAGAAATATTCGAAAGATAATGGCGTAACATCAAATTAATTTGGTTCAGAGTTCCCGGTCACAAACTGAGAACGGGGAAATCTGAACTGGAAACAAAAAAATTAACAATGAAACAAATCACAATTTTCACAATTGCAATCATGATTTCCACTTTTTCTTTTGCTCAAAATGATAAATATTTTTCGGCAATGGAAAAAGCAATTGCACAATTAAATGAACGCCAATCTATGGAACAATGGCAAGCTGTTTCGAATATGTTTGAGCGAATTGCCAAGGCCGAAAATGATAAATGGTTGCCCAAATATTACCACGCTTATTGCAATATGATGATGGCTTTGACGGCTTATCAAAACAAAAAGGATTTTGAACCCTTTCTTGATAAAGCCCAAGAATCTTTGGATGCCGCGATGACTTTGTCGCCTAATGAAAGCGAAATATATGCCCTGCAAGGCTATATTTATCAAGGTAGAATTTGGCCAAATCCAATGTTCAATGGCGCGAAATATAGCCCTAAATCGCACAAAGCCTGCGACAAAGCCATCGAATTGAATCCAGCCAATCCGAGGCCTTATTATTTAAAAGGACAAAACAAATATTTCACGCCTGCTTTCTTTGGTGGGGGTGCCAGAAAAGCCCTTCCTCTTTTGGAAAAAGCAGAAGAAAAATTTGCAGCTTATAGCGCTCCAAACCCATTATATCCGATGTGGGGAAAAGGGTCGAATAAGTACTTTTTGGAGAAGGCACGGAAGGATTTGGAATGAAAATATTCTGCAATTCCCTGCGCATCCTCGGACTCCGACACCTCGGGGCCCGAGGATGCGCGTGAGAATTATATTTCAATCTGTTCCCGGGGGAACAGATTAGATAACCTAAAAATAATATGAGCAACCCAAGACTATTTTCCAAAAAAAAATTCGTCTTTTGGCGACAAAAATTTGTTCGCTATATCAAAATCGGGTTTTATGCCGGACTTGGATTTACCATTTTACTTTTTCCTTTTTATTCCAATTTTCAATTAGCCTCTTTTGTCCGGCAGTTTGTACTTTATATGGTTTTGTCCATCTTTATTTGGGTGGGAAATGAGTGGTTAGTGGACTTCCTCGACCGAAGAATTTCATGGATTGAAAGACCTCGTTCGCGTTTGTTTTGGACATTAATTACAACCCTTGGCTATACCGTTCCGCTTGTTATGGCTTTTCAGGCTGCTTATTATTGGCTTGTTTTTAATAAGGATTTTTGGGAATTCATTGCCCAGTTTAGGATGATCGATTATTTTATTACTATCGCGATTACTTTAGTTATCGTCAGTTTTTTGCATGGACGCGCTTTTCTTTATGGCTGGAAAGAATCAATTTTGGAAACCGAAAAATTCAAACAAGCGCACATTTCCGCCCAATACGAAACCTTAAAAAATCAGGTCAATCCGCACTTTTTATTCAATAGTTTCAATGTCCTTTCCATATTGGTTTATAAAGATGCCGATTTGGCTGCGAAGTTTATAAAGCAATTAGCGCAAGTTTATCGTTATGTTTTGGATACCCGCGAAAAGGAAGTTGTGACATTGAAAGAAGAATTAAAAGCTTTAGAGTCATACATTTTTTTGATGAAAATTCGCTTTGGCGAAAATTTGATTATTCAACTAAATATTTCGCCCGGATATGAAGAAATGATTGTGCCGCTGACTCTTCAAATGTTATTGGAAAATGCCATTAAACATAATGAAATTTCCAAATCATACCCATTGGATATTCAGATAAATAGGGTTGAAAATGATTGGATTTCAATGAAAAATAAATTTTATGAAAAACAGCAGGCTCAACACAAATCTGGCATTGGTTTAGAGAATATAAAAGCACGGTATAAATTCATTTCGCAAAAGGAGGTGGAAATTATTAAAACGGAGAAATTTTTTGAAGTGAAAGTGCCGATCGTAAAGCTAAAGTAATGCCGTTGGCAGTTTGACAGATTTGTCCAGAAAACTCGGTATGGCAGTTTTATTTCAGGTTGTAATTGTCAAACCAAAATCTTTTAGACTTGCAATGAGCAAAAGTTCCTACTTCCGCGTTGGATATTGGTCTTTTGCGAAAGAAAAATCTACCTGTCCCCGAGGGAACAGACTTGACCCATATAATGAAACTGCCGAACTGAAAACTAAAAAATGAAAATACTCATCATCGAAGACGAAATTTTGGCTGCCGAACGGTTGTCCGATTTGATTCAAAAATACGATTCAAATATTCAAATATTGGAAACTTTGGGTAGTGTTCGTGAGTCGGTCAATTGGTTTCAAAAAAACCCTGCGCCAGACTTATGTTTTTTGGATATTCAACTTGCGGATGGCTTGAGTTTTGATATTTTTGAAAAAATAACAGTCGAATGCCCAATCATTTTTACTACGGCTTATGACGAATACGCACTTCGGGCATTTAAGGTCAATTCCATCGATTATTTGTTAAAACCCATTGATTTAGAGGGCGTTACGAAAGCATTTGAACAACATGATTCTTTGATTCAAAATATCCCGCCGAAGACGCAAGTGCCAAATTTGGACATCATCCATAAAGCCGTGAGAATGATGTCCCAATCATACAAAACGCGCTTTATTGTTAAGGCAGGCAATCACATTTCTTCCATTCCTGTGGAGGAAATTTTGTACTTCTATTCCGAACATCGAACGACTTGGCTCAAAACCAAAAACCTGAAAAAACACGCGATCGATTATACATTGGAACAACTCGAAGACTTGCTTAACCCCAATCAATTTTTTCGTTTGAACAGGAAATTTTTTACCGCGTTTTCAGGCATTAAAGACGTGATGACTTATTCGAATAGTCGTCTTAGAGTTCAGCTTTTGGACACCTCGAAAGAAGAATTGATATTGACAAGTCGGGAGAAAGTGGGGGCCTTTAAGGAGTGGTTGGACAAGTGAGTTTGTTTTATGTAACAACTATATCACGGAGAACCGCAAAGAAAACACCAAGCAACACAAAGAAAAAACACCTAAGGACTGTTCAAATATCTTAGTGTCCCGACGCTTCGGGATTGTGATTTCTTTGTGTAGCTTTGTTTGGGTAACAGCAATTTCACAGAGAACCTCGAAAAATAACCTGAGGAACGATGAAAGTATTGATTCTTTTTTCCCTACTGTTTGCATTAGATTTTTACGCCTTTCAAGCCGTCAAAATATTATCCCAAAACTGGCTTCCCGCGATCAGGACCATTGTTTTTACAATCTATTGGGCTGTTCCACTTCTAGCTGTGGGGCTTTTTCTCATATATTGGGAAGGGGCTGTGTCTTTTTTTAACAAGAACCTGTTTGTCATATTTAGGGCGATTGTTTTCATTGCTTACCTTTCGAAGTTGCCGGTTGTGGCAATCTTGTTGATTGATGATTTCAGAAGGTTGGCGATGGCTGCTTTTGAAGGGCTTGCAGGAAATCAAGGCTTTAGTTACAGTCGTTCAAATTTTATGTCCAATATGGCAATCATGCTGGGCAGCCTTCCTTTTATTTCGCTTACCTATGGCATCGTACGGAACCGCTACCGTTTTAAGGTTTTCAAGGAGGTTATTTCTTTGAAAAAACTGCCGGAAAAGTTGGATGGGCTTCGTATTGTCCAGATTTCTGACATTCATGCCGGGAGTTTTTCCTTGAAAGAGCCACTAAATAATGCGATCGACTTAATCAATGTTCAACAAGCCGACCTTGTCTTTTTCACCGGAGATTTGGTCAATTCCATAGCGGATGAGATGGATTATTTTTTGGACGTTTTCGATAAAATTAACGCGAAATACGGGGTGTTTTCCATTTTGGGAAACCACGATTATGGTGATTATGTGCGGTGGCCCAATATGGAGACCAAACGACAAAATTTTGAAAAATTGAAAGCTGTTCATAAGCAATTGGGCTGGGATTTGCTGCTGAATGAAAACCGGCTTTTGCGAATAAAGGATGAAAATATAGCAATAATCGGTGTGGAGAATTATTCAGCCAAACCCCAATTTCAAAAATATGGTGACCTCGAAAAAGCCTTCAAAGGGGCGGAATCAGCTTCCCTGAAGTTGTTGCTGTCTCACGACCCCACGCATTGGGAAGCGCAGGTTTTGAATGGCTACAAAGACATCGACCTCACTTTTTCAGGGCACACCCATGGCTTTCAATTTGTCATTGAAATACCCGGTTGGGTAAGGTGGAGCCCTGCACAATATGTTTACAAACAATGGGCGGGGTTATACCGACAAGGGGAACAATTTTTGTACGTCAATCGCGGCTTAGGCGTTTTAGGATATCCCGGAAGAGTTGGGATATTACCCGAAATTGCGGTAATTGAATTAAAAAAAGAAGCCTAAGTTGTTTTCGGCGAATTAGTCGGCAATGCCTTGTGCCGCGGCCCTTTGGCAATCCGATTAGATGCTTGAAAATCAACTACTTTGAACTCCGAACAGGATTTTTTACCTTTACCCGATCATTATAAACGGACCGATTAGTCACGATGAACGACAGAATTTTTTTTGGTAATTTCTTTTTGTTGATTGCAGTGGTCGGAATAGCTTGTTCCGGTGGAGAAGAGGCTAATTTAAAAAAATTAATTCCGGGCAGGTGGGAGTTGAAACAGGGCTTGCGAAACGGTAGATTGACCCAGACGCTTTCCGGAACTTTTTACGAATTTTTGCCCAACAGCAAGATGCGAACGAATTTAGGCGGTTCGACAGAGGTGACTACATTCCAAATCAAGGGCAATATTCTTTCTCAAAAAAGCAAACGCCTGCCAATGGAGTACATAATTGAGGAAATTAGCGACACGAGTTTAGTTCTTTCCATGTCCTTACGGAATATCCCTTTTCAGTTGACGCTATATAAAGTTCAAAAAATGGAACCCCCAATTGAATAGCCCCCATTTTCTAGTCGAAGACAATTTGCATTCGAATGTTTTCCAATTCAAAGAGTTGAGGTCTTAGATTGCTCAAAAATTTCTTCATAGAATTGGAGGAGTTTCCGTTCTTCTTTTTCCCAAATTAATTCCCGCCGGGCTTTTTGGCAATTCGCTTCGAGTAATTGGTAAAAAGACTCCTCATTTGCCAATTTTCGAATGGCTGATGCGATTCTTTCTGGCTCCAGATTTTCGAGCAATAAAAACACTTCAAATTTATCGTTGATTTTGCGGTATTCCGGAAAGTTCATATTTATGGAAGGAAGGCCTGCTTGGATATAATCGAAGGATTTATTGGCAAGAGAGTAAAAGTAGTTTAGCCCTTTGTTTTCCAATAAATTTAGTCCGATAGTAGCCTGTTTTGTGACTTTATTCAAATCTTCTGGCTGAAGGTATCCTAAGAATAAGACCTCCTTTTCGAGGGCCAGCTTTTTCGCCAGTTCTCTCAAATAGATAGACAAATCGCCTTCTCCTGCCAGCCACAATTCCGTATTTTCCATGCCTGACAGCGCGTGGAAAATTTCTTCCAAACCTCTTCCTTCGTTCAGGACGCCTTGGTAGAGTAGGACCGTTTTTTCCTTTTCTTTTCGATTTTCCTTTTTGAATTTTTGTCGAAATGGCACATTGCGGATGACCCCAAAATGGGTTCCGTATTTTTCTTCAAAGAGAGTGGCCAAGCTTTCGCAAACGGTGTAGCAATGTTCCATTTTTGAAATGGTAAAGCGCGCTACTTTCTCCCAAACCAACTTCGTGAATGGGCGATCAACCACCTCCGGAACTTCCTGAAAATATTCGTGCGCATCGAAAACACAAATCTTTTTTTTCCATTTTGCCGCCAAAAAACCGGGAAGGATAGTATCCAAATCCACCGAACATACGATGTCGAATTTTGCAAAAAGGAGGAGGAAGAAAAGACGAAGATTGTATTCGAGGTAAAACAATTTTCCCTTTGTGAATAAACATCGGAGCCTTTTTTGGCCGTAGGCTTTGTTTTTTAAAGGGATCGAACAGGGCTGCTTTCTGCCAATTATCCAAACCTCGTACCCTGCAGTCGAAAGGCTGCTGCAAATACGGTTCATCCGTTGGTCATATGTGAGGTCGTTGGTGACGGTACAAATAATTTTCACAGAAATTTGCTTAAAATTGTCATCGGACAATTAAAGTAAATGGTCATTTGGTGTTTTTCAATTATTAGGATAAATCGAAGGAGTCCATTTATTCCACCCAATACAGGTGGTCTTCTTTTTTTTCTAACCATCCTTCATCCAGCAGAAATTCAATGGCAAGAGTTACCTGCTTTTTTCTGCGGGGTGAGAAAGAATCCAGGACTTGTTCTTCGGTGAGTTTTTCTCTTTTCAAAATAAGGTGGATTTTCTTTTTGAAACGTTCGTAATTTTCGGCTGAAAGCCCTTCCTTAGCCCGCTTGAGGCAAAGGTCGCAAATGCCGCAGGCTTTTGCATTTTTTTCGTCAAAATATCGCAGCAATTGCTGGCTGCGGCAGATAGGATTTTCCGCATAGGCGATGGCTTTTTGGAGGCGTTCTGCGTACCTGTCTTTTCTGAATTTGTACATTTTCCGGTCAATGGTCAGATTATCTGCTGGCACTCTATCTTTAATAAAAATTATCTGTGGTTTATCTTTTTGAGGGCAATAATCCAGGATGCCTTCTTTTTTCAAATGGACTAAGGCCTTGGTTAATTCACCAACTGAAATTTTTAAGAATTTTGCTACCTGTCTCTCCCGGAAGTTGACATAATTATTAAACGCTCCATGCGTCAACCGCAAAATGGTTTTAATGATTAAATCCAGTTTTGGATTTTTCAATTGGAAATCGTACAAATCTTCCCTCGTGACCTGTATTTTCAAACGGGAGGGAATAAAAACGGAATCGGTCAAAACTATCCAACCGGCTTTCTCCAGGATTTTCAGGCAACTAAAAGTGGGGTAGAAGGCTAATTTAAAATTTTTGCAAAATTCAATGATGTCAAAATCATAACTAATCCCTTCCCCACCACCGGTAGCCAATTGGAAATAGCTACCCAAAGCTTGGTAGGTTTTTCGAATTTCCTTCATGCCGGGAAAGGAGCTTTTGTATTTTTTCAGCAAAGAGGCTTTGTCTTCTGGACCATACAGCAAAATGGCGTAAGATTTTTTTTCATCTCGTCCCGCCCGGCCGGCTTCCTGAAAATACGCTTCCAAACTTTCGGGCAAATCAAAATGGACGACTGCACGTACATCAGATTTGTCGATGCCCATACCGAACGCATTCGTACTGACCAGGATGCGGGTTTTGTTCTGCATCCAGGCATCTTGTTTAGCCGACCGGAGTTCAGAATTCAGCCCTGCATGATAGAAGTCTGCCGAGATGCGGTTGCGTTTCAAAAACAGAGCAAGCTCTTTGGCCAGGCGTCTGTTTTTGACGTAAACGATTCCTGACCCCCGCACATTGGTAAAAATATCCAGCAGTTTTTTCAGTTTGTTTTCATCCTTGAGTACCACGTAGGCGAGGTTTTCGCGGGCAAAACTTTTTTTGAAAACTGCTCCGTTTTTAAACTCCAATTTTTCCTGAATATCCGAAATGACTTTTTTGGTGGCCGTGGCGGTAAGCGCCAAAATAGGGGTTTGGGGCAGGAATTCTCTGATTTCAGCAATTTGGAGATAGGGGGGGCGAAAATCATAACCCCATTGAGAAACGCAGTGCGCTTCATCGACAGCCAATAAACTGACGTTCATTTTTTGAATCCTAGTTCTTGCTAGCTCTGTCGTAAGCCTTTCAGGAGATAAATAAAGAAGTTTGATATTGCCATAGATGCAGTTGTCAAAAATCCGGTCAATTTCTTTGTAATGAATGCCGGAATAAATGGCGGACGCTGGAATATTTTGCTTTTGCAAATGGTAAACCTGGTCCTTCATCAAAGCAATCAGTGGAGAGATGACCAGGCAAATGCCATCTTTGCAAAGCGCAGGAATCTGATAACAAATGGATTTTCCACCCCCAGTGGGCAATAAGGCCAGCGTATCGTTTCCATCTAAAATGGATTGGATGATTTGTTCTTGTGGGCTACGGAAGGACGTATGTCCCCAATGGGTTTGAAGAATATTTAAAGGGGATTCACTCACAATGGATGCTTTTGGCAAGTTCGCTAAAAAGAGCGACAAGTTTGTTTTTGTTCCTCCAAAGAATCAAACAACTTGAATAGCCCGCTATTAGTCATTGGCCAAGTTAACACCCAAAAGTACCAATAAAAAAAGGTGTTTGAGAAAAAAATCTCAAACACCTATGCCTTCAATAATAAATTCGTAGAAAATTGGATTGCTAGTGAGCCACAGAAAGAAAATTAGGCTTCAAAAAAAATATTTTCGTGTTTTTATCTTCTCAATGGTAATGCGATTTCATCAAGGGCTGGGGCTGCTGCTAACGATTCGATATGCACTACTGCGTGCCGTATTGTTTGTGAAAATCTTATTTTGGTCGTCGGGGTAGTTGCCTTCAAACAGGCAGTCGGAAAATTCGAGGTAGCAATTTTCTTTTCCATTCATGCTAAAAACAGCCCCACCCCGCAGGTAGGCCATGTTTTCAGTAAAAGAGCAGTTTTCGAGATATAAGTTACAAACTCCATCATCAATGGCGTTGAAGATAGCGCCTCCATATGTTCCAACGTTTTTTTCGAAAGTACAATTAACCAAGACGGGATTGCTTTTGCCGCGGTTCCTGCTATTGTTGTAAATAGCCCCTCCGTCCAAGCCTGCCTCATTATTGCTAAAAGTGCAATTTGTCAGGGTAGGACTGCTTTCTCCTCCTTGGCCATTGTTATAAATGGCAGCGCCATCACGCCCGTAGTTTTCCCTGAAAACACAATTTGAAATAACTGGATTGGAAATCCCTCCACCAGATCCGTCGTTGTACCATGCACCTCCGGAACGGTCGCGACTGGCATCTCGTCCTTCTCCACTTGCATTGCCACCTTTTATAATAAAACCGTCAATTACGGTAGAACCGGATACGTTTTTGGTGAGGATGACATTGAAAGAATTATCCGCAATTCCGGGCTTGCCAATTTCTCCACTTAAGATTGTAGGATTTTGGCTAAGATTTCTTTCCTCCCTGGAAAATTCCGTACCCTCAAACCCGCCGTAAACTTTCACACCGTCGGGAATGACAAAGGAAGCCTTTCTATCTGCCGTTGAAGTGGGATGATAGGTTCCTTTGGCAACCCTAATTTCGTCTCCAAAGGTAGCTTGCTGAAGGGCATTGTCCAAGCTGCCCAAAGCGTTTTGCCACGATGTTCCGGTTCCTGTAGCGCCTTGCTTCACAAAGATTACCTGAGTGGTTCCCTGGTATGCAAATACCAGCAGCAAGGCTAAGAGCAATGTCGGTTTCAAATTATACGGATTTAATTGGTGATCAATAAAATCTTGCGTTAGCTCTTAGCTAAATAGCCAATAAAAATCATTTTTGGATATGTTCAGGGAACGGGATAAAAACACAAATAAAACGGGATAGCCATTTTAAATGGCAATATTTTAGGGTAAGTGGAACGCTAAAAAAAATTCATGGGGCTGATCTCTCTAAAATTCTGCTAGCAAAGTTATATAATTTTTTTTGTAATCAAAACTATATTCAGACTTTTTTAAATTATTTCAAAAATTGTTCCAACTTACGAGTATTGCCTGTGGGACTAGTCTGAAAAAGAGGGAATAGAAATAGGGATTTCGACAGATTTTTTTCTTTGAAGGGAAAATGGGCTGTCTCAATCTATGTCCATCTTTTTTTCAGACGAAGTTCGAAATATTTGCCACTATATATAAAGGCAATGATCTCGGCTTAAAATTCATTATATCCCTGCATACACGACTTTTCCCGCATGCTTTTTGTGTGGCAGCCATTTGGCGATTATGGCTGAAAAAGTGATCCCTGCGAATATGTACATATCCTTGGTCTTTGGATTCCCCCTAAATTCTCCCTGTGGATTTGGCAATTCATGTCCCACATATTCCGGTGTGCGAAAAGAAAGTGCTGCAGCGACTGGATTTTCTTCTTCCAGGGAAGTAATGTCGGGGTATGTTGTACTTACATCATCCAAATAATCGGAAAAAGTTTTTCTAAAACCCACTTCAAAACCAATATTCATCTTATCGGAAAAATTGATATTGAAGCCTACGCCAAGAGGGATGGCCAATTGGAGGAGGCTATATTTATCTTTTCCCGAAACAGGGGCTCCCTGTCCTTCCGTACCAAGGGGCTGCAAATCGATCCATTTGCCATTTAATTGGGCTTGGGGGTTAAAATGAAAGGCACTAATTCCGGCAAATAAATAGGGGGCTGCCACTCGTTTGTCTTTGTCTCCAAAATAAAGAAAGCTAAATTCCCCTTGAATACCGAGTTCATATATCGTGGAGCGAAAGCTTAAATTCCGGGCGCGCACGCCCTTAAGGGTTTCGAAATTGGCATCCGAACCGGAGATTTCGCCTTTGTAAAAATGCACCTTTACGGAAAAGTAGTTGGATAGGTTTGCCCTGGTAAAAACACCAAGTGCAAAGTTTGTTGTGGACATCTCAAATTGGGTTTGTTGCAAGTCTCCTAAGTAGTTGGAAACACCGATGAAGCCTCCAACTTCCAAAGATTGTGCCCTTGTAAAGGGAAGAAATGCCCCTAAAAAGCTAATGATTAAGGTAAATCTCATGCTCATGGTCCAAATTTTAAACGGGTCAAAAGGATTGCGGAAATCACTGCATTGCACGATAGGGCAATGCCATTCCATTGAGGGGAGGTTTGCTCAATATTAGCTAAAAGGGAGTGCCTTGTTTGTTGAAAGTTTTTGTAATTTATTATCAGGAGGGCGTTTCCAGTTAATTGCCAAAACCGCAAACGTCCATAAAAGAGAGACAACTGGAATCTATTTTTCATAAAATCGATTCCAAATTAATGGCCTCTTCTTTACAGAAAAAAGAGTGGGCTGCAATGCTGCATTGCAGGTCCAAACAGATTACCTCGATTCCGCACTTCAAAAAAGTCGAGCGGGATCAGAGGGCAATCTCAAAAGAATTTATTCATGGGATTAGAACGCGAGAAAAAAATCTTCGCACTGGGAGTAAATACAAAAATTGTGCGACCAATTTTATTTGACTTCAAAAGTACGGGTTTTGGCATAAATTGCAAATTTTTTGACATGTTTATTTTTATAATTTTATAAATAAATTTTTGTAAAAAATTGCAATGCAAGTTGTTGCGGTTTGATTATTTGATTTTAACGCTTAAGAAATTATTATAATTTAATGTAATAAAAATGTGAATTAATTTGCAATTTATATTGCAAAACCATTTTTGGGAGTCGCAAAAACCATACAGGAGAGCGGCAGGCGAGGGTTTGGGGTGAAGCGGAAAAAATCTAAAAACAGGAGGGGCCCGTAATTGCTGGGGTGAGCATTTTCGCAAATTTTCATTCAGCCAATTTCCTCATATGAGAAGCACAACTAGAGCCAAACTGGACTCATTCCTTATTCTTTGCTCAGAAATTTTTCTTCCTTTTTCAATTCTGGAACCATCACGTACGCGTTCACCGCATATTTTCCGAAATCTTCGAATTTTACCCACAGATAACCACTTTTGCCCCAATCTTTTCCCCACGAGCTAGAAATTTCAAAAGACTCCAAATCCTGGTCGAATCCAACTACTATAAAAGGATGGCTGAGGAATGTTTTCGGATGGTGTGGCACCCAATATTTAGTATCCTTTAGGTTTATAAAATTAGCGGGAATTTTCATTTCGATGATTACGGGATTGCCGCGCATCAATGCTTTTTTAGTTTCAAAGACCTTTTGGCGGGATTTTGAATTTTTGTAAAACAAGTGGAGGAAATGCTGAACTTTATATTTTTCGGTGGCATAGACGGCAGCCGGAATGCTGGAAGCCCCATAGGGCATAATGGCGGCGCTTACCGTTCCGTTTTCAGAGAGGAATTGTAAGGCTCGTATCAAACTAGAAGTGCCTTTTTTGGCAAGGTTCAATGAAATGTAGTCGGGGCTGAGGTTGACTTTGTAATTTTTGTCGAAATTGACATAAAATTCGAGGCAGGTGGCGAGGGCATAGCTTCCAGCACTACCCTGTCCGAAAAGTTTCCGCGGAGGCATTAAGTAGGGCTTGACGCTTTGTTCGGTCAACATTTCCCGGGAATTGCTTCCAAGTCCAGGCATGAAGGGCATAAGTTCATCAATCAATTCTTGTTGGCTAATACCTGCACCTAATCCTTTTGTACTTAATTGCGAAGTGGGAAGCGTATCTACCTGTGCCGAAAGATGGGAGAGTTGAAAAAAAAATGTGAAAAAAAGAAATGGAATTCGAAGAATCTTCATAAATCTTTTGGTGTTAAGGTTAATTTTGTAAACTTCCTGCCAACAACGAATATTACGGACAGTTTCTTTTTGACCTGATGATATTTTTTTAAAAATTTATCCTCCAAAAGAGCCCAACGTGGAATAATGCCTTGTGCTGCACTCCTAATCGGGGTTTTATGCAAACCCAAAAAAATGAGCCATGAAGCGATTTGTGTTTTTTGTGTTTTTTGTTGTGCTTCTTTTTGATTTCGGATGGTCTCAAAGTCGTGAATCTGCCGGTGATTATGGGCTTCTCGTACAATTTGATGAAGGCTTCAATGTTGGAAGATTCGTACGCAATTTTCGAGCTCAAAATCAGGATGGCTGGGGATTGAAAATTAAAAGAGCAGTGGTCACGCGAATGAACATTTACCTCCTGGGTTTTGATGAAGGAGCTATTGGTGAAGTGGAATTATTGAATAAATTACAGAATGAAGAAGGGGTGAAATACGCCCAACTGAATCATCCATTGCAGCCGAGAGATACGCTTCCAAACGATCCTCTTTTTGGCGATCAGTGGGAGTTGGAACTTATTCAAGCCCCTGCAGTATGGGATTTCTCGACGGGGGGCCAATTGGCTACCGGCGAGGAAATCGTGGTAGCTGTTTTGGACAAGGGCTTCGATATTCATCACGAAGACCTGAGAGATAATATTTGGAAAAATCCGGGCGAAATTCCCGGAGATGGAATTGACAACGACAATAACGGTCTGATAGATGATGTCAATGGTTGGAATTTCAGGAACAACAGTCCTGTTCATCTCGTAGATAAGCACGGCACCTCTGTGGCGGGGATTATTGGAGCAAATGGCAACAACGATACGGGCATTGCCGGCATCAACTGGAGTGTAAAAATGATGTTTTTTACCGTGAACACACCGAGTGAAATAGTTGCTGCATATAATTATGTTTTGGAACAACGGAAACGATACAAAGACACAAATGGAGAAAAAGGCGCTTTAGTTGTAGTGACAAATACGTCCTTAGGTCAAAACAAGGTTTTTTGTGGGCAGCAGCCCGTTTGGGGGGGGATGTACGACCTGTTGGGGGAAGCAGGGATTCTTAGTGTTGCGGCTACTGCCAATGGGAGTTGGGATGTGGATGAAGTTGGAGACATGCCGACGAGTTGCGCAAGCGATTTTTTGATTGCGGTTACCAATACGGATGCGGAGGAAAAAAAGGTGAAGGATGCCGCATTTGGAGCAGTTTCCATTGATTTAGGTGCCCCTGGAAATCTTACTTCCACTACAACTGGAATATCACAATATCGCAACGATTTCAGTGGCACTTCTTCGGCAAGCCCACACGTTGCCGGTGCCGTTGCTTTGCTGTATAGTATGCCCTGCCTCGATTTGGCAACTATGGCTTTGGAAAAACCCGCCGAAACGGCCCTTTTGATAAAGGATGCTATTATTAAAGGAGTGGAGCCCATTGCTGAACTTGCTCCAATAACAGTAAGCGGAGGGCGGTTGGATATCTACAAAAGTATGGTTTGGGTGCATGCTATCTGCATTGCCCGTGAAGAAGAAAGAACTGTTGGCGTTTTCGGTGAAACATATGTGGAGAAAAAGAATATAATCCGGATTTATCCAAACCCCTCATCAGATTTACTGTTAATTGACTTTTCCACGCAAGAATTTAGTCCTGTTTCCATCGCTATTTTCAACCTGTTGGGCCAAAAAATTTTTGAAAAAATAATGGCTCCAATCCCTTTTGAAAGCCAAACAATTGAAATATCGGTTTCCGATTGGGCGGTAGGAACGTATTTTATTTCCCTCCAAGGTGTTGATGAGAAAATAACGAAGCGATTTATAAAAGGTCCCCGTTAGGTGGACATAGCTGGCTTTCTATAAAAATTTATTTGAACTATTTGAACTATTTTTCCAGAAAAATTTTTCTCTAAAAGTCGAAAGCCTTACCTTTGCGGGCGCAAAATTAAAACCGGTCCTTCACCGACTGTTTTTATTGAAAATTAGGAACCTTGGAATTGCTAGTTCCTTTTTCAGGATTCAATTTTTTTTATTGGAAAAAGCATCCCGGCTGCAGGACGGGAAGAAAGCAGTCTTGAAACAAAAAAAAATAAGGCTCCGTGGCTTAACTGGATAAAGCACCTGACTACGGATCAGGAGATTGCAGGTTCGAATCCTGCCGGAGTCACGAAACTGTTTCGGTTTAGCGAGTTTATGAAATTTTTATTGTTAAAAATTTCATACTTATAAGGCTGAAAAACAAAACCTTGTACGATGTCAAAAGTTTGTCAATTAACAGGAAAGCGACCCATTACCGGAAATAATGTTTCCCACTCCAACCGGAAAACGAAGCGGCGGTTTTTGCCCAATTTGCAAAAGAAACGCTTTTTTATCCCTGAGTTAGACAGGTGGATCACACTCAAATTAACGGCTAAAGCAATTCGCACCATCAACAAGTTGGGGGTATATGCTTATTTGAAAAAGCTGATCAAAGCCGGTAAAGATATAGGCGTAAAATTGTAAAAGCAGTTCATTAGATGAACAAAAAAAATTAAAAAATGGCAAAGAAAAGTAAAGGAGGCCGTGTTCAGATCATTTTAGAATGTACGGAACACAAAACCACTGGTTTGGCGGGTACTTCTAGATATGTGACTCAAAAGAACAGGAGGAACACTCCCAACCGCTTGGAATTGATGAAATACAATCCAATTCTAAAGAAGCAAACCCTTCATCGGGAGATTAAGTAACGACGAAAGAATAACTTAACCATTTGGACGGCTTCTTTTGCCCTTATTTTTCACTTTGAAAACAGTCATTATATCAACATAACTC